>NZ_JANCPI010000007.1:0-103513 GCF_024295435.1 Streptococcus sp. CF7_Ac1-8
TTTACTGAGTTACCTTTTTCATCCACAAAGTGTACTACCGCTACTTGTGATCCGTCTTTAACGTAGATAATTGATGTATCTTTCGTTGGATCTGTTGGTGTTGGTGGTACGTATCCTTTACTTAGATCGTTTGAATCAACTGGTTTCAATGGTTTTCCATCTGGTCCTACTGGTGTAGTTCCTGGGATTTGTGGAACGATTGGTGTTGTTGTTCCTGGTACCACTGGGTTCGTTGGATCTGGATCTTTAACTTTTGAACCATCTTGTGGATCATTGTTATAAGGTTTTGGATCTACGTTTGTATTTGCAGGAGGTGTGATTCCATCTGGAATTACTGGTACATATTTACCTACTGTTTTGTAGACTACATTTTCAGTAATATCTTTATCAGTTGCTTTAACGTCAGTTACATCTTTCTTAGAAGCTTCTACATCACCAGTTGCAACATATCCTGCTACTGCTGGAAGATCAGCTTTACCTGCTAATGTAGTTCCATTTGTAGCTACCCAATCTCCATAAGTGAATTCTTTTGTAATTGGATCGATTGTTACTGGGCGTTTGAATGTTACTGTGTTTGTAACTGTGTCAGCTGCTGGTTGACCTGCTTTAGCAGCGTCTTCAGCTTTTAGTTCACTTGTTACATCTGAGTATTTGTACGTAATTGTACGTGTTACTGTTTCTGAACGAGCATCTCTTAACTTATCAATCAAGTCTTTAGTCCATTTTGGTCCATCTGGATTGTTTGGATCAATTGGTTTATTTGGTTGAATTGGGTTATTAGGATCTACTGGTGTACTTGGATCATCATTTGGAACATTATCAGTTGGTGTAATCGTTACTGGTTTAGCTTTACGATATACTACTGTTTCTGTGATATCATCTGCTTCTGCCGCAACTGTTACCGCTGGTACTGTTGCTGTACTTACGATATAGTTTGCTACCGCTGGAATATCAGTTGCTGTTGGTGACGCTACTGCCACAAGTTCCTTCGCTGGTGTCCAATCTCCGTAAGTAATGTCTCCTGTTACTAAGTTAACATTTGCTGTACGTGTGAATTCTGCAGTTTGTTCTACTACTTTTTGTGCAACCGTTGCTGGATCAATTACTGGCGTTCCATCTTCGTATACATACTTGATTGTACGTTTTACAGTATCTTTGTTAACTAGGTTCTTAACTGATTCAGGCCATTTTGGTCCAGTTGGATTATTTGGATCTACTGGTTGACCTGGAACTGGAGTTACATCATTAGTTGGTACTACTGGAGCTGTCTTAGCACGTAGTTTAACTGTGTAAGTTTGATCTACATCAGCATTTGTATCGAAGCTATCAGTCGCTACAAATCCATTTCCATTATCTACTAACTCATAACCTTTCTTAACAAGCTCATCAATTTTCGCTTGAACCGAGGCACTCGCTGTAGTTGGGAATGCTGCTCCTGATTTACCTGTAATCGTCACTGGATCTGCAAGACCTGGAGTGATCACTTGGTTACTATCATTAGCATCTACTTCTACGAAGTTAACGATTGCTTTTTGGTCTCCTGGTGAGTAAGTAACTGTTACAGTGTAATCATCTGGATCTGATTCAGGGTTCACATCCGCAGTTGCTTCTACTTTAGCGTTGTCTGGTAAGTAACCTGGTACTGTTGGAGAAACTACATCATTGAATTTAGTATCTTTGATCGTTTTCTCTGCTGCACTTAATGTGATATTTTCACCTGTACCTGGTTTAGCTTGCTATTCACCATAGCTGATGATTGATTTCACTTCATCAGTAGCTGTTGGTTTGTTGACTTCACCTTGTACAAATTCAAACAATGTAGCACGAGCATCAACTTCAGCGTCACTTCCTACTGCGTTGTTGGCTAATACTGCTTTATAAGCATTGTATTCATTTTCGAACAATTTAGCTGTAGTAGCCATGTCAAGTGTACGAGTACGTTCGAATGTTAATACCTCTGTAACTGTCTTGGCTAACGCTTCCTCAACATGTTGACCTCTCTTATCAGCTGGAACATCCGTAGTATCTGCGTATTTGTATTCAATATGACGTGTTACTGTACGTTTGTCGTTAGTTGATAATTGCTCTTTTTTGTGACGTAGGTATACGTAGAATGTTTGGTCAACACTTGAATCTTCATCGAACTTACGTCCATCAGCTAATACTTTACCTTTTTCATCATTCTTATAGTCATCAGAATCTAGTTCATAACCTTTATCTGTATATTTCTTAATTGTATCTGCTGTGTCATAAGGAATTGTTGAAGCAGATTCACCAGATAATTTTTCAACACCATAAGTTGTTTTAGGATCTTGAGTTGTTCCTGTTGGTAATTCTGTCGCTTTAGTTCCTGATTGCGTTTCAAGTACACGTTTGTCGCCTTTTTCATCTAAGTCGATATAGACAACATTCGCTTTTTGTTTATCAGCTTTATAGTATACATATACATCGAAGTTATCTTGATCGTCTGCACGAACTACTGATACTAAAGGCTCGTAAGCACCTACGTTTACAGTATCAACAGTTCCACCTGGCGCTGATGGAGTATAAATACCCGCTGGTGTATTATTCGCATTACGAACGTAAGTTTGAACACCATTAGTATCTTTCTTAGTATACTCTGTTGCTGGCAATTGTACTTCTGCAGTGTATCCTTTAAGAACTGGTGAGATGATTGGTGTGAACTTAGCATTTTCATCATTAATTGGTTTCCATGCTCCGATAATCACTGTACCAGCTTTTAACTGAGTACCAGCTTTCACTTCGTCACCTGGTTGAAGAGTATTTGTGGTAATTTCTTTTTCAACCGCTTGGTTGTTTTCAGTAACAACACGTTTGATTGTAATTGGAGCATCAAGAGTCATTGCATTAGCAACTTTGATATCTTTTTCAGTTGCTCCATCTTTTTCCATAACGATGTAGTCACGGTTGTAAGTTAATGTTTGTTCATTTACTACCGGTTTATCATCGATTGTTAAGATTGGTTTCTTATCTGCAGCTGCTGTACTCTTATCACCTTCGTATACATAGTGAATCTTACGAGTGATTGTAGCAGATAAGTCTGGAGTTACGACTGGAGTATATTTAGCATGTCCATAGTCAGTACCATAACGTGATGTTACTTTATCTCCATCTACACGATTATTGTAATCTATATCTGGCTGTCTAAGTGTTACACCTGTACCAACACCAACGAATTTAGGATCTGGGGTAAATGTAACTTTAGCATCACCATAATTTCCATTTGCATCGGCAACTGATTCTAAAGTATATGTACCCTCGTTTTCAATAACAATTTTATTTTCTGTTATCGTTGTATAACGACGTGGAACAGTAGTTACTACACCAGTAGTTGGATCAACATGTGTTGCATTAGGTAGTGTTTCAGTCTGTAGACTTACGTATGTAGGAGCAGTCTTAGTACCTTTAAGGATAATGTCATTGTGGTTAACGTAGTCATTTCCTCCAAGAGTTACTGATTCACCTTTTTTATCAATCAATTTATCAACACTTGTTTCTTCTGCTAATCTTGGTGTGATATTTTGTGATGTTTTTGGTATGAAGTCACCTTTTTGTAGAGTAAGCTTCCATGTAGTTGTTTGGTTTCCACCATCAATTCGAAGTGGAGTAACTAATTTATCACCTTTTTCCAAATATCCACCAGCATTAACTGTAACTTCCGTACCATTTCTAAGTACTGTTACTTGAGCCGCAGCTATTGGTCTAGAGCCTTCAAGAATTGCTCCTGCTGGCACTTGGTTATCATTGAATGTTCCTCTAGCAATACGAACATTACTTACTGTTACACCACCTGAGCCTGTAATTACAAAGTTTTGAGTTTCAGCAATATTAGTATTTCTCGGCACCTTATCTGCTGGTTTAAACGTTTCTGTTCCACCATTTTCATAAGTAACTACTGTTTCTTTATCTACTTTAGTATCTTTAGTATACGTTTTACCTGGAATTGCTTTTTCAGTTGCAAACTTAACAGGTTGTTTTCTATCGATTAATACGTGTTCTTTAGAAACTGCTGATTCATCAATTTTAGAGTCAGTAATTGATTCTACTGTTCCATGATCTGGAATTTTTGGTGTTGCTGATTGAGGTTTACCTTGAGTGTCAGTTGTCATTTCATCTTTACCGACCGGTTTAATGTCAACTACAGTAGGGATGTATGATGTATCCATAGATTTATATCCATTTACACCATCATTACTATTTCCGTGAATCTTATCTTTATCAGCTAATAAGTCAGAAGTAGCAGAGTAATCGATTATTGGTTGTGTTGCTTCCCATCCTGTAGACGAGTTATTGTCATCCCATGCACGAACTGCAATACCACGAGCTGTACCTACATATCTTGGGTCTGGAGTGAATTCTATTGTTGTTTCGTATACCCCTGCTGCAAGTTCAGTATTTTTACCATTTTGAGTTGCATCACTACTTGGATTAATACGGTAAGTACCTACTTTATTTCCTGCTGTATCATATTCTGTATACTCAGTCATTAAGTATTCAGTTCTACCATTATTAGGGTTTACTACCTGAATAGCTGTACCTAATTCTTTATTATTTTTATCTTTAACTTTTACTAATGTACCTTGGTAAACTGTTACGTCATTTTTCTCAACATATACTGTTCCATTTTCTTTACGGTAGTTAGATGGTAATTCAGCTGTTGCTAAATCTACTGCTTCTGTAGATGCTACCATCTTATCTGTTAAGACAATTTTCGGCAGTAATTCTTTATTGTTGATTTGAGCCCAACGTTCATAGTTAGATTCTTTTGTCTTACCATTGGCAACAAACATACCTACTGTTGGTAATTTAACTTTTTGAACTTCACCTTGGTAGTTTTTTGTAGTGTGTTTTGTACCACGTGGGAAGTGAATTACGTGAGTTTGAAAGTCTTCTACTTCCCCAGAACCTGCTACTCCAGTAGGTTCCTGAATATCTTTTTCATCTAAAGCGATACGTAAACGTACTCCAGCTTTATCGATAGAAGTATCTAATAATTGTGGTGTGTTTTTGAAGACGATGTTATAAGTTTTCTTATCTGGTGTTACTGTAACAACTTCTGATGATTCGTTAGGATCAAATTTTCCATTTCCGTTGAAGTCTACCCACCCACGAATATAGGCTTTATCATTATTTAAACCTGTGTTAGCTTTAACTCCATAAAGAACGTAAGATGTGCCATTCGCTTGACGAAGTGTATAGTCATTACCAACTTTATTCCCTTGTTCATCAGTAGCTTCAGGGTCTATTAACTGTCCTAATCCTTCATCTGGAAGAGCACCCACACCAAGCGAACGAGTCGCGTGGTTATAGATACCGACTACAGGAATTCCAGTTTCTGGATTTGTTTTTTGTAGTATATCACCTTGTTTTACTTCTACCTGAGAACCATCAGCTTTTCTGATAACCGCATTACCATTAGCAGTAATCAAGAATGTACCTGTCACACCTTTTTGGTTTGTTACTTGAACTTGGTTAACAGGGTCTGTTTCTCCAGCGCCTAGTGATTCTTCATGATATTTTTCTGTATGAACTAAGTCATCAAGTACCCAATTTCCAGATTTTTCTTTCGCAGTTGAACGGAAGTCTGTATCTGCTGGTGTATCTCCTAAGTATGGTTGAGTCGCTGTTACTTCTCTTTTATTTACAGTTTTATTAAAGTTACCAATAATGTGTTGAGCTGAACCGTAAGACTCCGGAGCATCTCCTCCATCATAAATAATAAATCCTACAAAACCTGACACCGAACTTTGAGAATTCCCATAGAATGATAAGTTCTGAACCCCTTGTGATAAGGCTATAGGTAATTTGTTATTAGTATCTAATGCTGTAATAATCGATCCAAACTGCTTATTTCCATATACAGATTCTGGCATCCACTCTCTCGTTTCAAATCCACGATCCCCAAAATCTCTTCTATAGTTCGGGTTAGTGGCAAGATCAGATAACGTTACAGCGTTTTTGACTGGATTAGATAATTTATATTCCGTATAGTAGGTTGTTTTGTTACTATCAGTCCAAGCAAGTCTACCGTCAACCTCAGTGGCAGAATACATGATTGATCTACCGTAGTAATCTCGAGTAATTTGTTCATGTTTACCATCAGTTGTATCATACAATAATCTCTTTGTTTTATCATTAGGTAGTGGTTCAAAAGCAAATGTTTTAACCCCTGCTGGAAGAATAAAAGTAGCTCGCAATGTATCCCCACTTATTCCTGATAAAATTTTACGTCCTTCAACATCAAGGATTTGGCGACTTCGATCAGCTAGAGTAACCACTCTTCCTTCTGCAACTGTCGTAATTTTATTCCCATTTGCATCTTGAATAGAAGGGTGTTCCCCATTTTCATCGTAAATAGGACTATGTGTCTTATCTGACACAAATACTTTATAACCATCTGCTGTTTCATAGTAGAATTTCACAACTTGTTGTCCATTTTCTACTACAGTTGTTCTTGTTGGTTCTGCATTCGTATTGATAAAGATTGGATTTCCTTTTGAGTCAATATAGGTATTACCATTTTTATCTAATAAAACAAGACTTCTATTGCTGTCTTCAATAGCTTTCCCATTATTATCAACTCGTCTGTTATCCCAATGAACTTCCATGAACTTTTCCCAATTTGATCCATCTGTTTCAAACTGTGAATACTCTTTAGCTCCTGATTCATCAGCATCGGCAACGATAGCATTAACATCTACCGGCTGTCCATTATAAGTAGCAGATAAAGCAAATGTAACACCAAAGTTTGATTGGTCACGAGAGGAACTGATTGCAGTTAATCCTTCACGAAGAGGTCCCGTCGGATTCTCAGGTTTATCTCCTTCTTGAAATTCACGGTAAGTTGTAGCTATACCTGCCTTACGCAGATAACTATATTGTTTATCCTGAGCAGTCAGTAAGACATCAACATGCGCTCCTCCTCCATCAGCTGCAGCTGCCATTTGACCCATTTTACTAGTTACACCAACACCACCTACACCAGGATAATAGAAGAGTCTATTCCCTTCATCATGAAGTTGATCTCTAACTATCCTGTTAGTTTTTACTTCTTTTGGTGCTAGTTTCGTTACAGTAGCATTTAGAGTATAACCTTCTACACGAGTAGGTACAGAAAGTTTCATTCCTACTTGAAGAGCTTCATAAATTTCACCGTTATTTTGCGCTCCTCCACCGATGTAAATATGTTGTTCATATTTTGAAATACCCATTTTCAAATAAGTATCATCAGTAGATTTAAATTTAGTACCTTTTGTATAAGTAACACCATCTACAACATAATCTCTACCAAGAGTCACTTCACGATACATTTGGAAATATCCATCAAATGTACGTCCTGTAGACCCTGTAGTTGCAGTAAGATGTTTTTGTAATTTTCCGTCATTGTCTGTAACTTGAACAGCACTACTTTCACCTGCTTTAGGATTATATGTAGTATTCGGATCATAGTATCTAATAGGTGACGCTACCGAACCATCAGTATATGTAATCGTCGCCACAGCGAAGTTAAACCAGTTAATAGAATCTGAAAGTTGTTCTAGATTTTTCACCCCTGCTGTTGATACAATTGTATCTGCTGAATCAAATGTTACTGATGCCCCATTAGCATAAGTAACAGTGGCTGTCCCTGCAACTTCAACACCTGGGTTTGTAATTTGAACTACTTTAATTTTATCTTCAGAAGTTAAACCAGGGTTAGCTGTACGGATTTCTTTCTCAACCGCAGCTACTTCATAATCTGTTAATTTTGATGGATTTACAACAGGTACTAAGTTGATTGGTTTATTAGTAGCAGGTACTGTAGTTGTTTCCCCAGCCAACACCGCCTCAACCTTACCAATATGTCCTGCACGTTTCATCGTAGCGTAAACAGCTTCGATAGCAGTTGAGATACGTTGGAGTTGAAGATTCAATTGTTCAGCGGTAACATCTTTCTCGTTGAGAACTTTCTTAGATGCCGCAATTTCCACTTTGGCCGCTGCTACTGCAGCTGCAATTGCTTCTTTTCCAGCTTTATCTTCTGTTTTTTTATCCGCAAAGTTTGAGGCACTTGTGTTCAATACTTCTGCTTCAGATGTCAACTGTTCAAGGACAGTTTTAGTAGCAGTAATTGGATTTTCTGCTTTCTTTTCATGCTTTTTATCAACTTTTTCATCAACTGTTTTATCAACTTTTTTGTCTGTTGAAGGAGCAGTTAGTGTTGCTTTTTCTTTGTCAGATACTTCTGTTTTTTCAGCTGTAGCTGTTTCAGATGCTTTTTCATCCTTTTTAGATACTTCAGCAGCTAACTTCGCGATTTCTTCTTCGCTCAATTCTTTTTTATCTAGAACAGGAGCACCTGTTGTAGCTTCAGTAGCTGGCAAGGTCACATTAGCCGGAGTAGCTGCCGCCTCAGCATCTTTTGAAGTAGGGGTTACGGCTTCTGTTTTATTTTCAGTAGTTGCTTCTTCTGCCTTGGCAGTCGTTTGGGCAGCACCCAAAATCAAGGCTGTCCCCAACAACACACTCGCAGCACCAAAATGGTACTTACGAATAGAGAAACGTTGGCTTAAGCCATACCAATCAAAAGATTTATTTTTTTGTCTTTTTGATTTATACATAATGTTAACTTTCCTTTTTTAATTATGTAACCGCAAGTTACAATTACATAGTATATATTTTATCACAAAAACACTATCAGTTCAAGAAAAATAATTATATATATATATATATATATATATATATTAATAGTTTTTTTGTTGTTTTTGATTTTATCTTTGGTATTTTTTTAATTTTTTGATATAATAAATTAAAGTATAATTTCACTGGAGGTTCTATGCGTTTTAATCAATTCAGCTATTTAGCGCTATCTAGAGATACAATTATCTTTGAATTAAAAAAGTATGGATTTGATTTACCAGTCAACATTACAAATAAACAAATGCTTGAAGCGTTTCTTATTCGTTTCTTTTTTAATTTTAAAAACAGCTTCTATCCTCTATCCAGTTTAGCAGTTGATACAGAAACTGACTTATTGGCATTTTTTCAATCAGATAAAGAGTTGACTGCAGATATTTTTTATACTGTGGCTTTTCAACTTTTAGGCTTTTCTTATTTGGTTGACTTCGAAGACAGTGAAGTTTTTCGTAAAGAGACTGGATTTCCTATTGTATACGGTGACTTGATTGAAAATCTCTATCAGTTACTCAATACTCGCACCAAAAAGGGGAACACTCTTATCGACCAACTTGTCAGTGACGGTCTTATTCCTGAGGATAATGACTATCACTACTTTAACGGTAAGAGTTTGGCTACTTTTTCTAGCCATGATGTCATTCGAGAAGTCGTTTACGTTGAGTCTCGTGTCGATACTGACCAAAAAGGTCTACCAAACTTAGTCAAGGTCAGCATTATTCGTCCTCGTTATGACGGGCAAATCCCTGCTATCATGACAGCGAGTCCTTATCATCAGGGAACAAATGATAAAGCTAGCGACAAGGCTCTCTACAAGATGGAGGGCGAACTCGAGGTTAAACCTGCTCACAAGATTGAGCTAGAAGAACCTCAACTAAATCTCATCCAAGCCCAAGGTCAAGCCGAGCTTGTAGCAGAGGCGGAGGAAAAGCTAACTCACATCAACGCTAGCTATAGTCTCAACGACTACTTCCTTCCACGTGGTTTTGCTAATCTATATGTTTCAGGTGTTGGTACCAAAGACTCGACAGGTTTCATGACTAACGGGGACTACCAACAAATCGAGGCTTATAAAAATGTTATCGATTGGCTCAATGGTCGTTGCCGTGCCTTTACTGATCACACGCGCCAGCGTCAAGTCAAGGCTGACTGGTCAAACGGAAAAGTGGCCACAACTGGACTTTCCTATCTTGGTACCATGTCCAATGGTCTTGCGACTACAGGTGTCGATGGTTTAGAAGTCATCATTGCCGAGGCTGGCATTTCTTCATGGTATAACTACTACCGTGAAAACGGTCTGGTCACTAGCCCAGGTGGTTATCCAGGTGAGGACTTTGACTCCCTTGCTGAACTAACCTACTCTCGTAATCTCTTAGCTGGCGACTATATTCGTGGTAATGAGGCTCACCAAGCTGATTTGGAAAAAGTAAAAGAGCAACTGGATCGCAAGTCTGGCGATTACAATCAGTTTTGGCATGACCGCAATTATCTGCTCAATGCCCATAAAGTAAAGGCTGAGGTTGTCTTTACCCACGGTTCACAGGATTGGAATGTCAAACCACTTCATGTTTACCAGATGTTCCATGCTCTTCCAGCTCATATCAATAAGCATCTCTTTTTCCATAATGGTGCCCATGTTTATATGAACAACTGGCAGTCCATTGACTTCCGTGAATCTATGAACGCCTTACTGACTAAGAAATTATTGGGACAAGATACAAATTTCCAACTTCCGACCGTTATCTGGCAGGACAATACAGCTCCTCAGACTTGGCAGACTCTTGATGATTTTGGTAATCAGGAAAGCTCAGAAACTTTCTCACTTGGTCAAGAAGAGCAAGTCATTCAAAACCAGTACCCAGATAAGGATTTTGAGCGCTATGGTAAAACATACCAGACCTTTAATACAGACCTCTATCAAGGGAAAGCCAATCAAATTACTATTGACCTTCCTGTAACCAAGAACCTCCACCTGAACGGTCGCGCTCAGCTCAATCTTCGTATTAAATCTAGTACCAATAAGGGGCTCTTATCGGCCCAACTACTGGAACTTGGACAAAAGAAATATCTACAACCTTATCCAGCTGTTTTAAGTGCTAGAACCATTGACAACGGTCGCTATCACATGTTGGAAAATCTCTGTGAATTGCCATTTCGTGAAAATGCGCAACGAGTCGTGACAAAAGGCTATCTCAATTTACAAAATAGAAATGATTTACTGTTGGTAGAGGATATTACTGCAGATGAATGGATGGATATCCAGTTTAAACTGCAACCAACTATTTATAAGCTAAAAGAAGGAGATATTCTTCGTTTAGTTCTCTATACTACTGACTTTGAAATCACCATCCGTGACAATACCGCTTACCAGCTGACTGTCGATCTTGAACAGTCTAGTCTTATCCTACCTTGTCAAAAGGTATAATATCAGACTTTCAATATGGAACTATTTCCATTTGAACTGTTAAACTACACATAAACTTGGTATCAAATTCAATCCTAATCTAGACCTATGACATGTCTAAAACTGGATCTTGGACAAAAGATACTAAGACCCTAACCAACATGTGCAATCACTTATAATACTCGCTACCAGACCACATGTTGGATAATCTCTGTGAATTGCCATTTGGCATAAATTCACAACAAGTCGTGACAAAAGGCTAACCTAATTGAGTGATTTACTGTTAGTAGAGGACACCAATGTAAATAAACGGATAGAGAGCCAATTCATCTCCACCCAACTAGTGACAAGTGAAAAGAGGGAGATTCTCTCCGTTTAGTCCTATACTACTGACTTTGAAATCATCATACGTGACAATACCGCTTACCACCCGACTGACAATCTCGTTCAGTCCACGTTTTTTATATCTAGTACAAGGAGTAACATTTTATGAATAAATCTGAACACCGACACCAACTCATACGAGCTCTTGTAACAAAAAACAAAATTCATACTCAAGCTGAGCTACAAGCTCTTCTTGCCGATAATGATATTCAAGTTACACAAGCTACACTTTCGAGAGATATTAAAAGTATGAACCTTTCAAAAGTACGAGAAGAAGACAACTCTTACTACGTGCTCAATGCAGGTTCAACCTCAAAATGGGAAAAACGTCTCGAAATTTATATGGAAGATGCTCTTGTCTTGATGCGTCCAGTTCAACACCAAGTCCTACTAAAAACCCTTCCTGGCCTTGCTCAATCCTTTGGTTCTATCATTGATGCTTTGAGCTTCCCTGATGCTATCGGTACCCTCTGTGGCGATGATGTCTGTCTTGTCATCTGTGAAGATGCAGAAGCTGCCCAAAAATGCTTTGAAGAACTGAAAAAATTCGCTCCACCATTTTTCTTTGAAGAATAACAAAATTCCGTGTCTGATCTGGCACGGAATCTTTTTATCTATTTTACTGAGATGGATTGTCTTTTTTAGTTCGTGCCAATCTCAAGGCACGATTTGGATTGAGACGATTAAACAGTTCTTCCAATTTCTTTTCATTCCAAACGTCTGCGGCGGAAACGAAGTTGCCATCCGCATCTCGGAAAGATATCGGTTTATCTCCCATATCAGTCTCCTAGTCTACAAATTCAAACTCAAATTTACCAATGCGGACCAAGTCCCCATCCTTAGCACCACGCGCACGAAGGGCTTCATCAACCCCCATACCACGAAGCTGACGGGCAAATTTCATGACAGATTCATCACGATCAAAGTTGGTCATATTAAAGAGTTTCATGAGTTTTTCACCAGAAAGTACCCATGTCGCATCGTCATCACGGCTAATTTCAAAGGCTTTTTCTTCCTCGTCAAATCCATAGTAAGCTTCTTCTTCCATATCTGACTCGTCGTAGAGCAAGAATTCTGGTGTCTTATCTAACAATTCAGCTGTCGCATCCAAAAGCGTTGCCAGCCCTTGCTTGGTCAAACCAGATATTGGAAAGATAGCTGGTAACTCTTCAAATTCATCGTAGTTTTCAGCTAATTTTTTCTTAAATTCTACAAGATTTTCCTGACTCTCAGGCATGTCCATCTTATTAGCTACAATAATCTGTGGACGCTCCATGAGACGAAGATTATATGACTCCAGCTCCTTATTGATGGCAAGATAATCCTCATAAGGATCACGGCCTTCGCTAGCTGACATATCAATAATATGAAGGATAACACGTGTACGCTCAATGTGACGGAGGAACTGGGTTCCCAAACCAACACCTTGACTAGCACCTTCAATCAAACCTGGTAAATCAGCTACTGCAAAGGATTCACCTGATTGGGTACGAACCATACCTAAATTTGGCACAATAGTGGTAAAGTGGTAGGCACCGATTTTTGGTTTAGCTGAGGTAATAACACTTAAAAGTGTCGATTTACCTACAGATGGAAAGCCTACTAAACCAACATCCGCAAGGATTTTAAGTTCCAATTGTAACTCGCGTTCCTGACCTGGTTCTCCATTTTCAGAGATTTCCGGTGCAGGATTTTTTGGTGTCGCGAAACGAATATTTCCACGTCCACCACGACCACCGTGGGCAACGATAAATTCTTGACCATGTTCAATCAAATCTGTCAAAACCTTACCAGTCTCTGCATCACGAACGGTCGTACCTTGTGGCACTCGAACTCTAAGGTCCTCAGCACCACGACCATGCATCCCTTTGGTCATTCCTTTTTCACCAGAATCAGCCTTGAAATGACGGTTGTAGCGGAAATCCATGAGAGTACGTAGACCTTCGTCTACAACGAAGACCACATTACCTCCACGACCACCGTCACCACCCCAAGGACCGCCATTAGGGACATATTTTTCACGGCGAAAGGCAACCATACCATCGCCACCATTACCAGCCTTGACCTTAATCTTGGCTGTATCTAAAAACATACTCATTTTTTCTTCTCACTTTAAAAAAGGGCTGGGAAATCCCAGTCACAAAATTTTCTTGAATCTATTTTATAGATTACTGAGGGCACCAATTGCAGTTGCAAAAATACCCAAAATACTTGCTACTAACATGATAAGTACGATAAGCAAGGTTAATTTCTCAAACATCGTTTTTTTACGTTTTCCATTATCTCCAAATGCCATTTTTATCTCCTTCGTTACATTCTATTTTCTATTATCTTAGCATGAATTTAGCTAGTTTTCAATAGTCAGTTGCTACTGGCGCAATAATCCATAAAATGATATAAGCTACAATTCCTGCCCCATAACAAAATGCAAGAACACCCCATATTACACGAACAATAGTCGGATCAATATCAAAATAATTTGCGACCCCAGCACATACTCCAGCAATTTTTTGATCACTACCACTTCTCATCAATTGTTTTTTCATAGCTATTCCTCTTTCTATTCTTCACGGTCTTTCCAATAATCTCTGATGCTGATTAACTGTGTTTTTGAAGCCCTCAGCATTCGTCTAGAGCCTTTTACAGGCACAGCAACCACCTGTTGCGGTAGATACAAAACTGTCTTAAAGATACGCTGACTGACCGTATCATCTTTTGCTAAATCTTTCTGGAAGTTATTTGAAATAATGGCATCCAGATAAAACTCATGCACTCGTTTTCCAAAGTTCTCAGCTGAAATCTCGTACAATTTCTCTGATAAGGTATGCTCATCCATATCTGGAGTTGCAATCAGGGCTTCCAAAATAGCTCCAGCCAAATCATGTTCCCCATAGTACAAGGTTCCAAACATTTTATCACTGATAAGATTATCCAGATAAGGATTTCCATGAGCAATGACAGGCGTTCCACTGGCTAAGCTTTCCAAGTATGTCAAACCTTGCGTTTCACTTGTCGATGCCGAGATGAAGAAATCCGCCGCCTTATAGTAAAGAGCCGTCTCACTAGGAGCAATCATGCCTGTAAAGATGACGTAGTCTTGAATCTCTAGTTTCTTGGCTTGCTCTTTGAGGTCATCCAGATAAGGACCATCCCCAGCTACCACCAGTTTGACCTTGTCTTCTTCTTTCAGAACTTCTGCAAAGGCTGCTAGTACTGCTTGAATATTTTTTTCATAGGAAATTCTGGAAAGACTAAGCAACATCTTTTCATCATCTTGAATTCCTAGTTTAGTACGCAGTTCTGTCAAATTTTCCTGCTTGATTTCCGGACGCTCAAACTTAGCTAATTCAATCCCAGTTGGAATGACCCTTTTCTCAACCTTGACTTTATAGTCAGATAGCAAGTCTCGGACAATCTCACTCGGGCAAATCACCCCATCCACATCATGCAAAAAACCTCTAACCAGATACTTGACCATACTAGGACGAATCAACATCCCCTTGGCAATATAATGTACATAGTCTTCGTACTGGGTGTGATAGGTATGAATAACGGGAATCTTCAATTCACGCGCAATCCAAATCCCCAACAAACCAAGAGAAAATTCTGTCTGAGTATGGATAATATCCAGTTGATACTGTTTAGCAATTTCAAGCGCCTTACTGAATCCTCGATAGGCAAAGCGACGATCCTTAAAAGCAAAGAAAGGAACACTTGGAATGCGGATAATTTGCCAATCTTCATAACGATTGACATCCTTATCTGTCGTCGTAAAGATAAAAACAGCGTGCCCCTGCTTTTCAAGTTCTGTTTTCAAGGTCCGAATACTGGTCGCAACACCTGAAACCTGAGGAAAATAGGTATCTGTAAATAAACCAATTCGCATAGATTACCTCACTTTTTACTTTCTCCCTAAAGCGGCTTGTTTCTCATAAAAGTCCAACCAGATTTGTAACAGATGCTCTTCTGAATACTCTCTAGAAATATTCTTAGCTTTTTCTTTCAAATCTTTTAAAGCAGCAGGATTCGCTTGATATTCCAGAATAGCTTCTTTCATCTCTTCTCTGTCTGCTGTAGCCCGATAATTTCCCTCCAAAATCACCTTATAAAGATCCAAATCACGCAACATAATCGGAGCTTCACAACTAGCAGCTTCTAGGATAGTCATAGGAAAGAGTTCATTGTAACTAGGCAACAAGAAAAGGTCCGCTAGGGCATACAATTCGCGCATCCGCTCTGGCGATACAATACCTGGAAAAATCAAATTTTTAGGGGGATTCTCCATGATTTTCTTGTAACGTTCATAACCATCTGTCATACCACCAAAAGAGAAACCACCTGCCCAGATAAAGGTAATTTGGGGCAATTCCTCAGCCAGACGGATAAAATCGTCAATACCTTTGCGTTTCTGAACTTGACCAGCACCTACTACGATAAACTGATTATCACTAAGACCTAGCTCTGTTCGCAGACTCGCTACCTCTTCTTGTGGAAGGGGATGCCATTTTTCCTTATTGACAAAGTTAGGAATATAGGTCACTTTTTCACGTGGAATACCAGCTGCCACCAAATCCTCGATAAACATAGGATTAACCACAACCAAGTGCTCCATCCGGTTGTAAAAAGAAAATACATAGCGTTTGACAATTCCCTTTAAGAAAAATGGAATTTTCAAACTCCCCTCAAGTGTATCAGGCAAGAAATGCACATAGCCAATTTTTCTCCCTGAACGTTTCTTTTGGAATGTAGATAAATAATAGGGGAAATCAATCGTATGAAAGTGAGTCACATCTGCCTCGATTGGAAGATTTTCTGTAACAATCAATTGGTCCTTGGCATCACGGTGAAGAAGACGAACTAATTCACGGTAGGCACCTGAAACTCCTTGTCCTGCTACTTTCTCACTTGAACTCAACATATTGATGCGTAATTTCTTTTTTTCCATAGCTACTATTATATCATTTTCTTTGAATAAAATCAGCAAAAGAAAGGAGAGACTAGAGGAAAAGAGGGGGAAATTTCCTCGCTTTTCCAATAATCTCTCACATGCTTTTATTTGTTTACTTAATGCCAAGGGCAATGCGTGCATAGCGACTCATTTTTTCAACAGTCCAGGCTGGATACCAGACTAATTTAACCTCAGTATCCGTTACTTCTGGCACCTCTGTCATGGCATCATAAATCTGGTCTGTCAAAAGATCTGCCAGGGGACACCCCATGGTTGTCAAAGTCATATCAATCTCTGTTTGTCCTGTGTCGCCGTCAAAACGAATCTCATAAATCAAACCAAGATTGACAATATCGATTCCCAACTCAGGGTCAATAACTTCTTCCAAGGCTGATAAAATTCGTGTTTTGATATTTTCAATTTGCTCTTCTGTATAAGCCATATTCATCCTCACTCTTAGTCTTCAATAAAATCACGAAGCGGTTTGCTGCGACTTGGTTGGCGTAGTTTTCTCAAAGCTTTAGCTTCAATCTGACGGATACGCTCACGGGTTACGTTAAAGACTTTACCCACATCTTCAAGGGTGCGCATTTTCCCATCATCTAGCCCAAAACGTAGACGCAAAACATTTTCTTCACGGTCTGTAAGAGTATCCAAGACCTCATCCAACTGCTCACGCAAGACGATACGAGTTGTATAGTCCACTGGATTTTCAATCACTTCATCTTCGATAAAGTCCCCAAGGTGACTATCATCCTCTTCACCAATAGGAGTTTCAAGGGATACCGGTTCTTGAGCAATCTTCAAGATTTCACGAACCTTATCAGGTGTCATATCCATACGTTCAGCGATTTGTTCTGGCGTTGGATCTTGTCCCAATTCTTGAAGGAGATTACGCTGTTCACGAACAAGCTTGTTAATCGTTTCAACCATGTGAACTGGGATACGGATAGTACGAGCTTGATCCGCAATAGCACGGGTGATAGCCTGACGAATCCACCAAGTTGCATAAGTTGAGAACTTAAATCCTTTAGAATAATCAAACTTGTCAACCGCCTTCATCAAGCCCATGTTCCCTTCTTGAATCAAGTCAAGGAACTGCATACCACGGCCAACATAGCGTTTGGCAATAGAAACAACTAAACGAAGGTTGGCTTCCGCAAGACGTTGTTTGGCTTCGATATCACCCGCTTCAACAGCAAGCGCCAATTCTTTTTCCTCTTCATTGGTCAAGAGAGGTACGACCCCGATTTCTTTCAAGTACATACGGACAGGGTCATTAACCTTAGCCGAAGTTGAACCAATCAAGTCCTCGTCACTGAGTTCTGGTTCTTCTTCTGCACTAAGAACACGCGCACTTGGATTACCTTCATTATCTGTGATAGAAATTCCTGCATCCTGAATCCGTTGCAAGAGATCTTCAATCCCATCAGCGTCCAAGGTAAAAGGAATCACCAGACTAGCATTGATTTCATCATCAGTTGCTGTCCCTTTTTGTTTATGATTACGGATAAATTCTGCTACTTGTACGTCAAATGTTGTTACTTCTTTTTGTTTTGTTGCCATTATTACTCCATTCTTCTCTTTTGGGAAATTAAACGTTCCAATTCTTCTAAGGCTGTGTCTGTATCTCCTACATGGCTAGCTTCCTGCACCTTCTTTTTGATTCTCATATTGTCCTGATTCAAGAGAGCCTTGTTTCGAGTCATTTCTACTTCACTAAGTTCCTGAGGTGACATCTCAGATGGTAAATCCTGAGCTAAAACTTGATACCATGCTCTTTCAACTTCCTCTGTCTGCTCCGCTAGAACTTCTGGAGGAAGATTTCCATACTGGCCAAGCAAGTCATATAAAACCTGAAATTCAGGAGTGTCAAATGCAAAGTCTTCTCGCAAACGGTAATCATTCAAAACAAGGGGAGATTCCATCATTCGATAAAGTAGATGGGCTTCTGCCCTCATAATAGCCGATAACTGCTTGGTGACAGGCATAGTGATTGGCATCGGTCTGGAAATTCCTTCCATACGATTCTGCCTTTGCGCCTGACGACTCTCATTAACAATCTGCTCAATCTGGGCATAATCAAAGGACGCCAGACTGTCAGCTAAAATATGTATATAGCTGTTTTGAGCAGTAATAGATTTTTCTTGAACAATCAAGGGAGCTATTTTTTCAATAAACTCAATCTGTGCCTGCAGATTTTCACTGTTTTCAGGCTTATACTGATGAATGTAAAACTCAATCGGACTAATACGAGTTTTCGTTAACAGATAGGCCAAGTCTTCTGGTCCATTTTTTTGTAGATACTCATCTGGATCCAAGTTATCAGGCATGCTAACGATTTGCACAGGCATATCACCAATTTCGTCCAGCGCTTTCAATGTCGCGGCTTGCCCAGCCTTATCACCATCATAAACAAGAACCAACTTCTTGGTTAACCTTTTCAGATGCTCAACATGCTCACGACTTAAGGCCGTTCCCATAGACGCTACAGCATTTTCTATTCCAGCCCGATAGGCTGCGATGACATCCATGAATCCTTCCATCAGATAAATCTCACTGGCTTTTCCAGAAGATTTTTTAGCCCTATCCATATGATATAATTCGTAACTTTTGTTAAAAATTGCAGTCGATCGGCTATTTTTATACTTAGAAGTTTGTGAATCCGTTTTCTGCCAGATACGACCTGAGAAGGCAATAACCTTTCCTTGGTCATTTGTCAGGGGAAACATGATCCGATTGTGAAAAGTGTCTACAAATTGATTGGCATCTGATAGGTAAAATAGCCCTGAATCTAGAAAATCCTCATCACGATACTGATCAGACAAACGTTGATAGAGATAGTTTCGTTCTGGAGGTGCTAAACCAATCCGAAAATGCTTGAGCACTTCATCTGTCAACCCACGCTGATAAAGGTAATTTCTGGCCTCTTCTCCCATAGTCGTTGTCATGAGAATAGCATGGTAAAATTTGGCTGCATCTTCATGCATATCATAGAGAGCTTGGTGAGGCGAAACTGACTTCTGTTCATTATAAAGCGTTTTTTCAACCTCTATCCCAACACGCTGACCTAAGATTTGGACAGCCTCCATAAAGGGAACCCCTTGGTACTCCTCTATGAACTTAAAGACATCACCTGAGCGACCACAACCAAAACAGTGGTAAAACTGCTTGTCTTCTACAACGTTGAAAGAAGGTGTTTTTTCACCATGAAAAGGACAGAGCCCTAGATAGTTCCGTCCTGCCTTTTGTAAAGAAATCACATCTCCTATGACTTCCACAATGTTGGCATTGTTTTTGATTTCTTCAATGACTTGTTTGTCAACCATACACAATACCTCCATCTTATCATAGTTTCACGTAAACTAGTATAGCTTATTTCTGAAAAAAAGTAAACCATTTCATACGCTTTCCGTAATTCTCTTTGTCTTATTTTTCTAGATAGAAAAGAAAGTTAAAAAAACTCAGAAACACTTTAACGCTTCTAAGTTTTTCTTCTCTATTTTTTGATGAAAATAAAGTTTATCTATTCAAATAATTGATAGTAGTCTGAGATTTTCATCTTAGCTTTTTCTTCATTATTAAGGTCTTGAATTATACGACCTTCTTTCATGACAATCAGACGGTTTCCGTACTTCAACGCGTCCTCCATATGGTGGGTAATCATCAAGGCTGTCAGCTGATCTTTCTTGACAAATTCGTCTGTCAATTCCATCAAGGCTACACTAGTCTTTGGATCAAGAGCTGCAGTATGCTCGTCTAACAAGAGTAATTCAGGTCGCTTCAAGGTTGCCATCAAGAGACTCAAGGCTTGTCTTTGCCCACCTGATAAGAACTCAATCGGTGTATTCAAGTGTTTCTCAAGACCATTTCCTACTTTTTCAATAGTCGTCTGAAACTCATCCTTAAAACTAGTCAAGCGTCGTGGAAAGAGTCCACGCTTTTCACCACGAAACTTTGCGATTAAAAGATTTTCAGCGACCGTCATACGAGGAGCTGTTCCCATCTTGGGATCTTGGAAAACACGAGACAGATACTTGGCTCGCTTCTCTGGTGAAAACTTGGTAACATCTTCACCTAAAATACGAATGGTCCCACTGGTTAGTGATAAGGTTCCTGCAATAGTGTTAAAGAGGGTCGATTTCCCAGCACCATTTCCACCTAAAATCGTGATAAAGTCTTGTTCAAAAATTTCTAATGAAACATCATTTAAAATAATCTTTTCTTCATCAAAGCCATTTTTAACTACCTTGGTTGCATTTTTTAATTCTACAATTGCTGTCATTTGCTTAACTTGGCTCCTTTCAAGATTGTTTGCTTAAATGTTGGAATCATGAGGCAGACTGCCAAAATCAAGGCACTGTATAAACGAAGGTAACTTGTATTAAAGCCAAGAGCAATAACTGCCCACACTAAGAATTGATAGGCGATAGAACCCACAACGATGGCAACCAGACGCTCTGCTAAGCTCAAACTCTTGAAAATAACTTCCCCAATAATCAAACTTGCAAGACCTACAACGATAACCCCAATTCCTCGAGATACATCGGCATAACCTTCTTGCTGGGCAATAAGAGCTCCTGCAAGGGCAATCACACCATTTGATAAAACCAAGCCCATAAGCTCCATGCGTCCCGTATGAATCCCGAAACTTCTAGCCATATCAGGATTGTCACCTGTAGCAATATAGGCTTGTCCGAGTTTAGTATCCAAGAAAAAGAGCATAAGAACAATAACAAGACTGACAAAGATAAGACCTGTCAAAAGTTGATTCAAATCCGAATCAAAAGGCAAAACATCCTGGATTTGCTTGGTTCCAAGCAATCCTAAATTTGCACGTCCCATAATCAAGAGCATGATAGAGTGACAGGAAGTCATCACCAGAATCCCTGAGAGCAAGGTTGGGATTTTCCCTTTTGTATAAAGAAGTCCTGCCGCCATTCCAGCCAAACAACCAGCTCCAACAGCAACAAGTGTCGCTAAAAAGGGATTCACACCTTTCGTTATCAGAGTGACAGCAACAGCTCCCCCAAGAGGGAAGGAACCTTCTGTCGTCATATCTGGAAAGTTCAAAATCCTAAATGTCATAAAGATTCCCAGACCTAGAATAGCCCAGACAAATCCTTGAGAAATAATAGATAATATCATCTGTTTCTTAACCTTTTCTATATGATTTCTATTGTAAAAAATTGGAGGAGATGTCCCCAACTCCTCCATTACAGATTATTCGATTACTTGTCCTGCTTCTTTTAGAACAGATTCAGGAATCGTAATACCTAGTTCTTGTGCTAATTTTTTATTGATTACTGACTTACCTGTTGAAAAGACATTGACTGGAGTATCGGCTGGTTTTGCACCTTTCAAGACTTGCGCAATCATTTTACCTGTTGCCACACCAAGGTCGTGTTGGTCAACTACAACGGATGCCAAACCACCTGCTTCTACCATGGCAGTTGCGCTTGGGTAGATTGGTTTTTTAGCGGATTGATTACTTGAAACAACAGTTGAGAAGGCTGAAGCAATGGTGTTGTCGATTGGAACCCAGATAGCATCGACCTTACTAGTCATAACGTTAACTGTTGAAGCAATTTCATTTGTTGAAGGAACTGCAAATGTTTCCACTGTCAAACCAGCTTTTTCAGCATAAGCCTTAAATTCTTCAACCTGTGTTTTTGAATTGTCTTCACTACTTGAGTAAAGGGCTCCGATTGTTTTCACATTTGGTGTGAGAGCTTTGATGAGTTCAACTTGTTGTTGAGCTGGATTATGGTCAGATACACCTGTAATGTTACCACCTGGTTTTTTCAAATCTTTGACCAAGTTAGCACCAATTGGGTCTGTAATAGCAGCCATGATAACCGGTAGGTCTTTTGTTGCACTAGCCAATCCTTGAGCTGCTGGTGTTGCAATACCAACCACAAGGTCATTCCCATTTGCAACCAATTGTTTACTCATTGTCGCAACCTTACTTTGGTCACCTTCTGAGTTCATAAAATCGATTTTAACTTGGTCATCTTTATAACCTTCTTCTGCAAGTCCATCTTGAATTCCTTTATAAATCAAATCAAGAGATGGATGGCTCACAAACTGAAGGACACCAACTTTGGCAACTTTCTTTTCATTCTTAGCTTCTGGTTTATTCATTGAAGAATAAATCAAGCTTCCTGCTACTAAGACTGCTAAGGCAGCGATAATTCCAATTAAACGTTTATTTTTCATTCTATTTCTCCTTTTTATTCCTTTAAAATACTTCACTTATCTAATACTCTTCAAAAATCTCTTCAAACCACGTCAGCGTCGCCTTACCGTAGGTATATGATACTGACTCTGTCAGTTCTATCCACAACCTCAAAACAGTGTTTTGAGCAGCTTGCGGCTAGCTTCCTAGTTTGCTTTTTGATTTTCATTGAGTATAAACAAGCGACGCCATCGTTTTCTTTCCATACTAACCTCCATCAAAAAAGTCCTCACACAAAAAACTTGTGTGAGGACGTCGATGCGCGGTACCACCTCAATTATAGGGAATTTCCCTATCGCTCTGTCTCGCAATAACGAGATGCACTGTAAGGTGTGCTCACCGAATTTTTATGATTTCAAATTCTAAATAACATCCAGCCCAATTTTCATCATCGCCACTTATCTGTTTTCAGCTACCACAGACTCTCTAAAAAGTTTGAATGATTACTTTTCTGAATGGTTAAATTATATCATTTTTCAACTACTTGTCAAGACTCTTTTAGCATTTTTTTAAACTATTCAAAAACTTCCCCTATAGAAAAGAGGAAGTTTGATAGGTATCAGCCTGAATTACGCAATCCTGTCGCAATTCCGTTGATGGTTGTATGGATTAATTTTTCTTGATCGCTTGATAATTCTCCTCGGCGTTGACGTTTAATCAACTCCAACTGGATATAGTTGAGAATATTAAAATAAGGCATACGGTAATCCAAACTTGCTTTTAGATATGGATTTTCAGCCAAGAGTTCATCGTAACCTTCGATAGCCAAGATAACTTCCTTGGTGACTTGCCATTCATTTAGAATAGTCTCATAGATTGCTTTTACTTGATCATCTTCACAAAGTTTGGCATATTCAAAAGCAATATTCATATTTGATTTTGACAAGACCATATCAACATTTGAAAGGAGCGATTGGAAGAAAGGCCAATTTTGGTACATATCTCGTAAGATAGCAATATTCTCTGGATTTTTATCGATAAATTCCTTGAAGCTTGAACCAACTCCATACCATCCAGGGAACATGACGCGACTTTGCGACCATGAGAATACCCAAGGGATAGCTCGCAAACCACCGATTTCAGTAATAGTCTTACGAGCGGCTGGACGAGAACCAATATTAAAGCTTGAAATAGCCTTGATTGGACTTGACTCGAAGAAATAATCATAGAAATGATCATTACCAAAGACCAAATCACGGTAGATATCGTAACTACGGTCCACCACTTGGTCCATAATAGCTTCGTAACGATTTGAGGTGTTGGTATCGCTCTTCTTCTGAGTAATCATACGGTTAATGGCCGCCGAAACCAACATTTCAAGGTTATAGTAAGCTGCGTCTTTGTTACCATATTTATTGCCAATTACTTCACCCTGCTCCGTCAAGCGGATACGATCCTTAATGGACTTGAGAGGTTGAGAGGTGATGGCTTCATAGGTTGGTCCACCACCACGACCGACAGTCCCACCACGGCCGTGGAAGAAGGTAACCTTAACGCCAAATTCATCTCCAATAGCAGTCAATTGTTGTTGAGCCTTGTAGAGGGTCCAACATGATGAAAGGTAACCACCATCTTTATTACTATCAGAGTAACCAAGCATGATTTCTTGGTAGTTATTACGTGAAGCAATCCATTTCTTAGCAAGAGGAAGAGAAAGGTATTCTCTCATAGTTTCTTCTGAGTGGTCCAAGTCCTCAATTGTTTCAAAGAGAGGAACAATTTGGACACGGGCTCTTTCTTTATCAACTAACCCTACTTCTTTTAGCAAGATAGCCAATTCCAACATGTCTGATACGCTGGTTGCATGTGAAATGATGGTCTGACGAATGACATCATCTCCCAACTTATCTTTCAACTTACGGGCAGCCTTAAAGATTGCTAATTCTTTTTCAAGTAACTCTGATTTTTCAACATGAGTGGCAGAAAGAATACGCGGATCTTCTTCCAATTCTTTCAAGAGAAGCTGGCATTTTTCTTCTTCACCTAGTTCACTATAATGCGAATGAATACCAGCTGATTTCAAGAGTTCAGCTACACAGGCTTCATGAACACTAGAATCTTGACGCATGTCAATAGATGCCAAATAGAAACCAAAAATTTCAACTGCCTGAATTAACTCAACAAAATCACCAGAAATCAGTGCTTCGCCCTTATTTTCTAAAAGGGAATCACGAATAGTAATTAAATCCTTATAAAAATCATTAGCTGTTTCATAGCGAGCCCCAACTTCCTTATCCTCAATCAGATAGGTTTTTGTTGCTTGGATTTTTGATTGAATATCAAACAAGGCACGACGGTAAAGCTCTTTTTCACGATAGATCGAATTATCTTTGGATTGACGAGCCATTTCTCTGACTTGCTTGCTCACATTGACAATACTGGTTGAGAGAGAGAATTCACGATAAAGTTGGTAAATCTTTTCATCATAGTAGTTCATGATGACTTCACACTGAGTCATAGCAGATTGTTTCAAGGTATCTGCTGTAACAAAGGGATTCCCATCACGGTCTCCACCAATCCACATTCCCATGGTAATTGGTTTAGGATGTTTTAACTCCAAGCCATGTTTTTTAGCCAGACGCTTGTACTCAGCAGTCAAATGAGGAACTGCCTTCAGGAATGAACTATTGTAGTATTCCATAACATTCGTGATTTCATTGGTTACTTTCAATTTCTTTTCACGAATCATGTCTGTCTGCATGATAATCTCAATGTAACGACGGAGATCATTATGCCATTTTTCCTTATTAATCAATCCTAATTTCACATCACGATACTTACGCAAAAGGGTATGGATATGATTGGTCAAATCCAGCATACTCTTACGTTGTACTTGTGTTGGATGGGCAGTCAAAACAGGGACAACATTCAAGTGTTCTAGAATTTCAACCGCATTTTCTTTTTCTGCAACCATTTTGATCGTTGCCGATAATTTCCCAAGATAATCTTGATCGATATTATTTTGGTGGTTGATTTCATAGGCCAAATCCACATCTTCTGAAATATTAATCAAGAGAGGCAAGATAGAGAAATAGCGTGAAATATAGGCCATTTCATCATTTGACAGACTCGTAACTAATTGGTTCAATCCTTGATAATCTTCTTGAGTTGATAATTCTTTCAACTCCATGATTTTTGCAAAAGTCTCTGGGGCAAGCATATTTTTAGTGATATCTTCTAACAATTCTGTTAAAATCAATACTTCTTCTTGCACGACAGCTTTATTACTATAGTTTTCTAATTTTTGAAGAGACATAGGTAATCCTTTCCACTATCAACTCTACATATAGTTTGATGAGTGAGCTTCTAACTCCTCATATAATTGGGCACGTTTTTCACTTGCATCAATATTTAAGACAAAGGCGATGGCTACAGACAAGACTAGGAGACTGTTCCCTCCTTGTGATAAGAAGGGGAAGGTTACTCCTGTCGAAGGAATAATGCCCGAAATTCCGCCAATATTAACAAATACCTGTACCAGCATCATCCCCCCAACCCCAATCGCCATCATGGAATTAAAGGGATTCTTAGCACGAATACCGACTAGGATAATCCGCAAAATCAGGAAAAAGACAAGGGCTAAAATCAAGCTGGCTCCCACAAATCCAAACTCTTCAATGACAATTGAAAATACAAAATCTGTATGGGCCTCTGGTAAATAACCACGTTTTTCGATTGAATTTCCTAATCCTAGACCAAACCAACCACCATTTACCATGGCAAAGTAGGAATTTGCAAGTTGGTGGCCTGCTCCTGCCAAATCAGCAAAGGGATTAAAGTAGGCACTGAAACGCTTAGCAACGTAACCAAATACTGGAACTTTTGAAAACTTATCAACCCCAATCATAGAAATAGCTGATAAGGATAGGGCTGAAACTCCTACCAATACACCGATAAAGGCTATAAACCAACGATGAGCAATCCCACTAACTGTATACATAATCAAGGCGACCAGCGCTAGGATTGTAGCATTCCCCAAATCTGGGAAAATAGCCAAACTTCCTATCATTACCAAGAGGACAAAACGCCAATCATTAAAAGCTCGAGGAATCCATTGATTTTGAGTTAAAACTTGAAAATCGTAAATACCAATTTCATCCTGTTGTTTTGAAAAACGTTGGGCCAAGTACCAGACGATGATAATCTTCAAATACTCCGCTGGCTGAATGGTCAAAGGTCCTACTGAAATCCAACCATAGGCTCCATTGACTGGCGTACCAATTAAGCGAGCCAGAGCTAAGAGAATCAGCTCAACAAACATAACAATAAATAAAAGTCGTTCTTTTCTTAAAAAATTCAGTTTCAGCTTATATATCAAGGCAATCAATATTAAACTAAATATCCAAAACATTCCCTGACTTCGAACCAATTGGAGGGCACTTTTACCTTCTTCGATAAGAATGGCACTGGTTGTAGAATAGACTACAATCAAACCCAAAATAGATAAAAGTAAGTAAGGAACTAGAATAGAATAGTTTAACAGGTGCCTCTTACTAATCTTCATAGTATCACCAATCTAATGAGAACAAAAGAAATTATTCCCAAATTCCGTTTATTTTCTAGTTTTGATTGCTATTATACCATTTTTTCCGAAAGAAAAAAACTCTTACCCTTAAGATAGAAGATTTTCTCATAAGAAAAAGAGCACTTGGCTCTTTTCTGTTTTATTCTTTTGAAGAACTGCTTGAGCTTGAATCTCCACCACCGATGTATTGAGTGAAGATATTTTGGAAGGCTTGATCTTTAACCTTGATATTGGCTGCTTGCAATTCTTTTCCGATAATACTTTGAACAAATGATGCGTCGTTTTGTTTTTGAGTTAAGATAACAGTTTTTAATTTTTCTTTGTAATCGTCAATATTAGATGATTTTTCTGTTTTCTTAATCAGTTTAACAATGTAATATTGACTGCTGTAGGCTTGTGTTCCAGTAACGCTAATCACATCAGAAACACCGTTTACATCTAAAGCAAAAGCAGCTTTTTTAACTTGTTCTGGTACTTCTGTTGAAGCAGAATCAAAAGTGATTTCTCCACCATTCGCTTTAGTTTTCTCATCTGTTGAATTATCTTTGGCTAATTGAGCAAAGTCTGCATCACTAGCTTTAGCTTTTTCAAGAATTTCTTTAGCTTTGTCTTCATTGTCCAAACGGATAATTTGAGCAGTCACATCAGGAGTGTATTCGTCAAAGGCCTTCTTGTAAGCATCATCTGTCAATTCAGCTTCTGCTGCTTTCTTAACTGCCAACTCAACCAATTTACTTGTACGAATTTGAGCTTTACGTGTTTCAAGAGTCATTCCTGCTTGCGATAAGACACGTTGGTAGTTCTCACCATATTGTTTCTCTTCTTCGGCAATAGTATCGTTGACTTCTTTGTCATCTACTTCTGAGCCATATTGCTTCTCAAATACTTTTTGGATGGTCATGTTCAACAATACTTGTTGAGCTGAAGGATTGCTTTTCACTTGCTCATAAAATTGATGTTCTGTGATGACATCCCCTTTCATGCTGATAAGATCTGCCCCTTCTGAACCTTTCGAACAAGCTGCTAAAGTTGCTACTGATAATAGTGTAATGGCACCTGCCAATAGTTTTTTCTTCATGTCTACTCCTTTGAGATAAGTGTTACCCTATCTATTTTACTATATTTTCTTAAATTTTTCTGAAAATCATTCGCTGTCAGGCAATTGAACATCTGCTACATTTTTACGAAGCATGAGAATGCCATCTCCCAGAGGTACTAGTGTTGCGGTGAGTCCTGGATTGTCTAAGGTTGCATCAAATAGTCTTTGAAGTCCTCTGTAAATAGTTCGCTGACCACGACGGACTTCCATAATATCCTTAGCAACATCACCACCTTGGAAAATATCATCCAAGACAACCACACCTCCAACGTCCAAATGTTTGAGGATTTCTGGCAGAAAGACGATATATTTAGACTTGGCTGAATCCATAAAGACAAAATCATAGGACTCTGTCAAGGTAGATAAGACATCTACCGCATCTCCTTCTAAGAGCGTAATTTGCTTGCGACTGTCAAACTGGGCGAAATTTTCCTTGGCAAATCCAATCATCTCTGGATTGCGGTCAATGGTTGTAATCTTGGTCTTTGGCGCATGTTCTGCCATCAAGAGGGCTGAAAAACCGATAGCCGTCCCAATTTCCAGAATATTTTTAGGCTGCATTGTTTCCATGAGAAAACGGAAATAAGCTACCGTTTCATGGGGAATAATGGGAATATTTTCCTTGCGGGCAAAGTCTTCCAATTCTTTCAAAGATCCTGTGACTTGCTTTTGGCGCTGACGCATCAAGTCTACAATTTCTTCCTTGACGACAGGACGACGCATGTTATGGTTAGCATTTTTACTATACGATTCAACCATCTTATGCCAATCCCAATTTTTCAACAAGGGCTTCAAACTCATTCAAACGACGTTCAAAGACTGCAAAGGAATCGTTGAGATAGTCTTCCTTCTCCATATCAACACCAGCTTTTCTCATGACATTAAGTGGATAGTCAGACTTACCTGCCTTGAGATAGTCGATATAGCGGTCACGGTCTTCTTGACTACCATGGACAATCTTTTCAGCCAGAGCTGAGGCTGCTGCAAAGCCAGTTGAATATTGGTATACATAGTAGTTATAGTAGAAGTGTGGAATGCGAGCCCACTCGTATTGGATTTCAGGATTGTCTTCCTTACTCAAACCATAATACTCTTGGTTCAAGTCTGCGTAGAGTTTATTTAGGAAATCACTTGTCAAGACTTCACCATTTTGATCCGCTTGGTGAATCGCGTGTTCAAACTCAGCAAATTGAGTTTGGCGGAAAACTGTTCCACGGAAACCATCTAGGAAGTTATTGAGAATAGCAAAGCGCGTTGCATCATCTTCCACTTCTTCCAATAATTTCTCCGTCAAGATATTTTCATTGGTAGTTGATGCAATCTCAGCCAAGAAGATAGAATAATCTCCGTAAACATAAGGCTGAGTTTCACGAGTATAGCTTGAATGCATACTGTGACCTGTTTCATGAACAAGGGTGAAGAGATTGTCTAGATTGTCCTGCCAGTTGAGAAGCATGAAGGCATTGGTATCGTAAGAACCACCAGAGTAGGCTCCTGAACGCTTGCCTTGGTTTTCGTAAACATCAATCCAACGCTCGCTGAAGGCACGTTTAACACGGCTCAAGTAATCCTCACCCAAGACTGCCAAGGCATCTTCTGCTTTTTTCAAGGCTTCTTGGTAGGTAAAACTATATTCAACAGATGAAAGTGGTGTGTAGACATCGTACATCTTGAGGTCTGAAATTCCCAAGATTTTTGAACGAAGTTCAAGGTAACGATGCAAGAGTGGCAAATGCTTGCGAACTGCTGCTACCAAATTGTCATAAACACTCTCTGGAACAAAATTCGCAGCGAGGGCTGCATGACGAGCACTCTTATAGTTGCGAACTTTGGCACGGTAGTTTTGCACCTTAACATTGGTTTGCAAGGTTTTGGCATAGGTATGTTGGAATTGTTCATAAGTCGCATAAAGTGCTTGATAGGCACCACGACGCACCTCACGATTTTTAGACTCCATCAAACGTGTGTAAGTCCCATGAGAGAGCTGAACTTCTTTACCATCATCGTCAAGGACATAAGGGAACACAATATCCGCATTGTCCAAGATAGCGAAGGTTTCACTTGCCGAACCAAAGATTTCTCCAGCTCCAGCCAATAATTCTTCTTCACGTTGTGATAGAACGTGTTCCTTGCCTTGTAAAAGCTTGTCAAAATAGTGTTGATAAACCTGCAATTTTGGTTGAGCCTCTAAAAAGTCAGCATACTGCTCTTCACTAATCTCCATAAATTCAGGCTCATAGAATGAAAAGGCTTGGTCTAGCTGGCTGTAGAGAGTCATTGCCTTGGCATAGTACTCTTGGTACTTAGCTTCACGAGTATCCTGATCATTCTTCATATGAGCATAGACGTAAAGCTTCTCCATCTGGCGTTCCATTTCAAGAGAAAATTCAGTAATTTCTAGTAGGCTATCCGCGCTATCCAAGAGATGACCTTCATACTGGCTTACTTTCTCCAGTTGTTCTGTTAAATCTTTTAAGGCTTCTTCCCAAGCCTGGTCAGTTGGGTAGATCGTTGATAGATCCCATTTATCTTTTTCATTTATTTCATGTCTTTGTAATACCATTAGATTCCTCCATCCTTTCTATTCTACCATATTTTTTAAGAAATATTGCTGATAAAAGGCTGGTGGATAGAGCATTTGCCAATCATTTTGAGGATTTTCTTGATAATAGGTTTGAAAATACAGATAATAGCGAATCAAATCTTGCTCAATTTGGCAAAAATTACCTACTAGTGGTCGAATTTGTGGATACCATTCTTTTAGCCCATAAGTCAGGAGATTTTCTCCCTTTTGATAGGCTTCTGCTTGTTCTTTCATCCAAAAGGGATTTTGATAATAAAGTTGCTGTCGGATATAGCGACAGATGTCCTTGTCCTGAGAAACTGTAAAATGAGATATTTTTTGTTTCTTATAAGGAAAACGCAATATTTCCAATAAACTAGCTTGACCATAGGGAAATTCCTTGATTTGATAATGGAGTTTACCACGGAGGTCTTGGTGAATCAGGTATTTGAGCCTTAAAAGCTGTTTTTCCTTATCTAATTCCCAAACATAAAAGCCCATGTTGTGACTAAAATAGAGAAAACCTTGTTGCAGACGAGTTAAACGCTCCTTGAGCCAAAGTTTTTGACCCAGCAACCACAGTACTTGATAACCCTGACTACGATAGCCCTCACTTCGCTCTTTAAGAACTTTTTGAGGCAAGGGGCTACACTGAACCTCTAGAGCTAGATTGCCATTTACAAATACATCCGCAATCTGTTTAAGCTCTGGAAGGGGGTATTCTAATTGAACCTCTACCTCTTTTTTCAACCACTGATAGAGAGATTCCTTATTGGCCAAGTGTTCTGGACTTTCATTTTCAAATGAAAAACCACAGTCTTTTAAAGATTTATGGGCAAAATGGGTCCGTACACTTGGTCCTTGACGCAAACGGAGCTGACCTCCACAAGCGGGGCAGGTGTATGCTTGCTTCTCAAGCTTATCCTCTAACACATTTACCAATTCTCCCCTAGTATCTCTCGCAACAAACATGATTTCCCTCCTTTTCTATATTATTCGTAAAAATTAATAATCGTATTTTTAATTATAGAAAAAAGTATAGTAAATCGAAATAAAATATAAGCAAATTGATTGAGAAATTATAATTAATTGAAATAAGATATGAACAATTTTATTAGGTGAATCAAATTAATTTCTAAAAATATTTTAGTAGCAGTTGTATACTATACTAGTTTTAATCTGCTATAAAATCAAATTTCTAACAATAGTTAAGAATTTATATCGTACTTTTCCAGTTTCATTTCACTATACTATAATTAACAAAAAATCTCCTAGCAGGATTTCCTGCTAGGAGATTTTCTTATGAGAGGTACTTGTCTAAGCTTTGAAAATCGGATTTACCATCTGATAATTATCAAACAATCTACCAATTAAGCTTCTTCATCTTCTTTACGACGACGACCTGCAAGACCAAGACCAAGTAATGCACTTGCGGCTGCTGCTACCATAGCTACAGTAGAATCTGCTGTACCTGTATTTGGCAATTCTTTAGCTGCTTTACGCGCATTTGCTTGTGCTGATGCTGTTTGACCAGCATTAGCTGCTGCTTGAGCAGTAGATGGAGCTACAGCTGGTGTTTGGGCTGCTTGGTCATTAGCTGGAGTTGTATGATCAGTCGATGAAGCAACTTTCGCCATGAAGTCTTCGATACGTTTCACCATTGCATCCACTTCTGCTTGACTTACATCTGCATTAGCAAATACTTTCTTAGCATCTGCTGATAATACAGTCGCTTCTTTTGAAGTTTCTGAATCAAACTTAGCTGACTCTTGGATGATTAGTTCATCTAATTGACGAATAGCGCCTTCTAACTTCGCTTTATCCACTGTCGCTTCAGTGTTAGTAGATCCGTTACTTCTACCATAATCTGGAAGAGCAATTTCTGGTTTAGAATCCCCATTTTGTGAAGCAACAACTCTAACCGGTACTTTTACAGTTACTTCTGTTCCATCTGGTAATCTTAACATTACTTTAGCAAACTTATCACCTAATGTATTTGTATCAGGTAAGTCTATGCTAATCACTGTAACATTCTCTGGTAAGCTTAGTTTTGAAATGATATCAGCTTGAGTAATTGCTTTTCCACGTTCAACTTTTACAACTCCTGTAATTGATGCTTGGATGTATGCTTCAAGGTTGAAAGTTGGGCGATTATAAACTAATGATTCTTGATCGATTTGGTATAAGAATGTTCTTAAAGCTTTCTCTACTGCTTCACTATCTGTTGCATTATCGATTGCTTTCTTAGCTGATTCAGCTTCTGCTCTTGCTGATTTCTTAGCAACTTCTTTTTCTGCATCTGTTAAGTCAGTTCTTGCATCAATGGCTTTTTCTTTTTCCGCTAAAGCTTTATCAATTGCTGCTTTGGCTTGGGCTTTTCCAACTGGATTCACTGCTTTGATTGTTGCTTCGCCTTTGGCTTGGGCTGTATTTACAGCTTCTTGCGTTTCTGCTTTTTGGATAGCTTCTACTGTTTCAATTGCTGCTTTAGCTACCTCTGCTTTGGCTGCGGCTTTTTCTTCTGATGATAATTTAGCATTCTTATCGATTTCTGCAATTTTTTCTTCTGCAGCTTTTTGAATCGCATCTAACGCTTTTTCTTTGCCGATTGGATTTACTGCTTTGATTGCTGTTTCGCCTTTGGCTTGAACTTCATTTACAGCTTCTTGCGTTGCTGCTTTTTGGATGGCTTCTACTGCTTCAATTGCTACCTTGGCTACTTCTGCTTTGGATGCGGCTTTTTCGTCATCGGATAAGCTAGTATTCTTATCAATTTCGGACAACTTAGCTTCTTTTGTCGCTTTAATTGCTTCCAAGGCTTTTTCTTTGCCGACTGGATTCACTGCTTTGATTGCTGTTTCGCCTTTTTCTTGTGCAGCATTTACAGCTTCTTGTGTTGTCGCTTTTTGGATAGCTTCTACTGCTTCGATGGCTGCCTTAGCTACTTCTGCTTTGGATGCGGCTTTTTCTTCAGCTGATAATTTAGCATTCTTATCGATTTCTGCAATTTTTTCTTCTGCAGCTTTTTGAATCGCATCTAACGCTTTTTCTTTGCCGACTGGATTCACTGCTTTAATCGCTGTTTCTCCTTTTGATTGAGCTGTATTTACAGCTTCTTGCGTTTCTGCTTTTTGGATAGCTTCTACTGCTTCAATTGCTACCTTACCCACTTCTGCTTTGGCTGCGGCTTTTTCTTCAGCTGATAATTTATCATTCTTATCGATTTCTGCAATTTTTTCTTCTGCAGCTTTTTGAATCGCGTCTAACGCTTTTTCTTTGCCGACTGGATTCACTGCTTTGATTGCTATTTCTCCTTTGGCTTGGGCTGCTTCTACTGTGGCTTGTGTATCTGCTTTTTTAATGGCTTCTACTGCTTCGGTAGCTGCTTTAGCTACCTCTGCTTTGGCTGCGACTTTTTCTTCTGATGATAATTTATCATTCTTATCGATTTCTGCAATTTTTTCTTCTGCAACTTTTTGAATCGCATCTAACGCTTTTTCTTTGCCGACTGGATTCACTGCTTTGATTGCTACTTCGCCTTTGGCTTGGGCTGCATTTACAGCTTCTTGCGTTTCTGCTTTTTGGATAGCTTCTACTGCTTCCATTGCTACCTTGGCTACTTCTGCTTTGGATGCGGCTTTTTCGCCATCGGATAAGCTAGTATTCTTATCAATTTCGGACAACTTAGCTTCTTTTGTCGCTTTAATTGCTGAAATTGCTGCTTCTTTTTCGATAGCTAATTTTCCATTTTCTTTTGCAGAGTTGATACCCTCTTCAGTTGTTGCATTATCAATAGCATCTGTTGCATCTTTTGCTTCTTTAGCTACTTTTGCTTTTTCTTCCGCCTTTTGTTCTAGCGTTAAGCTAGTACTAGCTTCAATAGCATCCGTGGCTTTTTTAGCGGCATCTGCAATTTCTTTTTTAGCAGCATCTCTATCAAGATCTTTCAATGATTCTGCTGCTTTATCTAAAGCTGTTTTTGCTGCATCCACTTTTTCTTGGGCAGCTTTAACTTCTTCTTTTGTTGCATTATTGCCTTTTGCTAAAACTTTGTCTGCTTCTGCTTTTGTCTCTTCTAATTGAGCTTTTAATTTTTCAAATTCTGCTCCATATGCTTTAATACTATCTGCTGTTTTCCCAGTTGTATCAGCTTTTTTCAATGCATCAGAGTCTGTTTTTAATTTTGTTTTTTCTTCTGTAGTTGCAGCTTCTACAAGAAGATTTTTAGCAGTTTCTAATTCAGTTTTCACTGCATCTACTTTTGCTTGAGCGGCTTTAACTTCCTCTTTTGTTGCATTATTGCCTTTTGCTAAAACTTTGTCTGCTTCCGTTTTTGCTGCTTCTAATTGTGCTTTTAATTCTTCATACTTTCTTTCATATGCTGCGATACTATCTGGTGTTTTACCTGTTTCATCAGCTTTTGTTAATAGATCTGCATCTGCTTTTAATTTTGCTTTTTCTTCTGTTGTTGCGGCTTCAATTAAACCATCTTTAGCTTGTTGTAAATCTGTTTTTTTGGCATTTACTTTTTCTAAAGCTGCTGTCACTTGTTCTGGTGTTGCATTTTCGTCATTAATTACTGTTTCTGCGGTTTTAATTGCTTCTTGTGCATCTGTTTTCGCATCGTTATAGGCTTTTGCACTATCTGCAGTTTTTCCTGTTGTTGGATCTGCTTCTGTTGCTAAAGTGCTTAACGCTTCTTTTGCTTGTGTTAACTCTGTTTTATCAGCTTTATTGACTAATAATTCTGCTGCCTTTGTTAACTCTGCTTTTGCAGCATCTACTTTTGTTTGAGCTACTTGTGCTTCTGCTTTAGATGCATTATTTTCTTTTGCTAATACTGCAGCAGCTTCTATTTTGGCAGCTTCTAATTGTGCTTTTATAGCTTCATATTTTATATTATAAGCTTCAATACTTTTTGGTGTTTTTCCTGTAGTATCAGCTTTTACTAATGAATCTGCATCTGCTTTTAATTTAGCTTTTTCTTCTGCTGTTGCTGCCTCAATTAAGTCATCTTTAGCTTTTTGTAAAGCTGTTTTTTTAGCATTAACTGTTGCTAATGCTTCTCTTACTTGAGCTACAGTTGCATCTGTATTGTCAATAACTTTTTTTGCTGCATCAATAGCTTTAATCGCTTCTTGTTTTGCAGCATTATAAGCAGTAGCTGTATCCTGAGTTTTCCCTGGTGTTGGATCTTCATTCACTAAACCATCAAGTAAAGTTTTTGAATCTGTTAATCCTGTTTTATCAACTTCTAATGCTAAATGCTTCGATAAGATAGATTCTAAAGCCTTTTTATAATCTACTGTTTTCTTAACATTTGTACTTGTTATAAGTGTATTAATATTTTCTAATTCAGCTAAATAAGCAGCTTTTGTTTCATTTGTTTTTCCATCTGTATCTGCTGTTTCGGTTGCTTTTAACTTATCATAAATACGAGATAGTAAATCTTTAGCGATTGCACCAGTATCTTGGTCAATATTGAAATCTAATCCAGTCACTGGAAGAGCATAGTGTCTATATGGTGATTGATATCCCATTCCTAAATGTTGATTATCAGCTGAGCTAATACGTACTGTATACTCAGTAACACCTTCAGGCAATGTAATCTCCTTACTTGTAAATGTCCCCCCCGTACCATTCGGTTTATTATTAGCAATTTTTGCTTCAAGTTCTTCTTTTGTAGGGGTTGGTGTCTCTGGTGTACTGAAATTTTGAGGTCGGTTAGTTCCATCACTTGCCTTCACTACATTCATTTCAGAGTTTGTTTTTGAAACTTCCGGTGTAAATGTTTGATCATATAATTTTTCTTCTTGTCCATTACGATTAATAATTACTTCAACTTTATATTTTGCTTTAGTACCATCAATATCTCCAGTGTATCCTGTTTTAAATGACACTATTACTTTAGAACCATGTTCTTTTGAGTATGCTTTAAATGTTTTTTGAATTCCATTAAATCCTTTAACACCTTTAGCAATTTTTTTGGGTTCACCTGAACGTTGATACTTAGAACCATCAAATGTTTCTTCTTCTCTATTTTCCTGTGTCCTAACTTTCGATAAGAATAACATATAATCACTAGTTCTATCAAAAGATTGCTCTAATACCCAAGTATTGTAGGTCTTTCCTTTAGAATCCCATACTGTGTTAACTGTCTCAATTGGAAAAACACCGCTTTCCGTTTTTCTTGCGATAGCAAATTTACCACTATCACCTACTGCTTTCCATCCACCAAATTCATTTATTTCAGTAACACTACCTTTTTCAACTTTTAGAGCATTCCCTAAAGTATCCATATTCTGAATTTTTTTATTATTTTCAATAAAATTTGGTAAGGTTTTCAACTCATTCGATAATGTCTCTAAATTAGCATCTGCCGCAGGTGCTGTATACGTTTGATTTGCAGTAGGATCTGTATCCGTTGTAGCTGCATCCGTACGGAATGGGTTATTTGTATCCAAGACTTTCCCATTACGTTCATCTCTAGAACCTGAGTTTGCAATCGAATTAGATTCTGAAGTTTTTTCAGTATTAGTTGCTTTAGTACCTACAGTTGATTTTCCATTTGTAGTATCAACTGCTGGTGCTTCTTTTTTCTCTTCTGCTTTTGTTTGTAATTTTGTTGTTGCTACAATTAAGTTTGCATGTGCTTGTGATAATTCTGCTTGTGTTTTTGCATTACTCAAAACTGTTCTTGCTTCTTCTAAGACAGATCTAAGGTTGTTAGTGCTTTCTTCTGTCTTAGTAGAATATGTTCCTTTAGCAAACTTTCCATCAACTTCTTTGATTAAATCTGTTAATTCTTGCTTATCTAGAGTCTCCACCTTCTGAGGTGCTGATTCTGGAGAAGGACTTTTTTCAACTGTTGAAGGTTGAGTATTTGTCTCTACTATTGCAGCAGGATTAGTGGTTACTGTGTTCCCTTCGTAGGTCCCATTCTGGGCATTCTGATCTTTAGGTTGCAGTGCTTGAGTCTCCCCATTAGTTGAAGGCACCCCTTGCTCCGTAGCAGATACTGCTCCGTTTCCTAAAAACATGAACAATGCAGCTACTGCGACACTAGCTGCACCAAAGCTGACCTTACGAATAGAAAAACGTAATTGCTTTTCACGATCGTATTTACCCTTATGAAACATCTAATTTCCTCCAAAATAAATATTTGTATCACATCTTATAATACACTTTTACTCTAATAATTCAATAACTCCTATTTCATATTTTTTAATCCATTACAGTCTTTTATGCGTATATATATATATATATACGCATAAAAATGATTTTGTTCTATTATTATAGAGTTTCTTGAAATAAAAATTATATTGTCAGAAATATTATTTTTTTATAACATTTAGCATTTTTTAAAGATCCGGATATTCTCCTAATCTCTATTCATGTTTATACTCAATGAAAATCAAAAAGCAAACTAGGAAGCTAGCCGCAAGCTGTACTTGAGTACGGTAAGGCGACGCTGACGTGGTTTGAAGAGATTTTCGAAGAGTATTATTTGATTTTTTTAGCTAGCATGGTCGCAAAGCGTAGTTGAATACGATTGCCATTCTCATCGCGACGGTGAAGATGGCCTGGATTTTCATTGTACTTAACCATTTCCCAGTCCTTGTAGTATTCAGCCAATTCCCCTTCTTTAAAGGTAAATGGGAAGTTAACCGAGCAAGGATAATCCTTCGTGTCCATGGCACAGACGATAAGATTGTAGCCACCAACAGTAGTTTTCTCCTGCATATTTTTGATAATTTCAGGAATGCGGTCTGCTTGCAAAAACATCAAAACAACTGTCGATACGATGAAATCATATTCTTGCCCAATGCTGGCTGAATTGATATCGTAAAGACCAACAGGCATATCCAAATCTTCCTGCTCAACAATGCTTTGCAAGATTTCAAGGGACAGTTCATTTTGATCGACAGCTGTCACATCAAAACCTTGCTGGGCTAGAAAGAGAGAGTTACGGCCTTGACCACAGCCCAAATCCAAGGCTTTCCCTGGTTTTACTGTCTGCATAGCCTCTAAGACCTCTGAATGAACTGGATTGGTATTGTATTTTTTAGGGAAATAATCCTCAGGTTTACAATAAAATTCCAAATACCATTCCACATCATCTGTGGCAGCCTCCACTCGATGCCAAGCTTGAGGTTGTGCCATGGGATTGTCGGCTCCGGCTTCAAAGAGATGCTCAGCTAGAGGCTCACCATCCTCTGTCAATTCAATAAACTTGAGAGTTCCTTTTAAAACAGTAATCTTACCCCAAGTCCCTACCTTGGTATTGTGTTTCTGCTGAACCGCCTCTGGCATGGTTTCTTTCGTCCACAAGGGCATACGTTTATAGGCAACTAGTTTTTCCATTTTCATTCCTCTTTTTATCGCTGGTTGACTGCTTTCATCACGCGCGCAATATCGCGATTCTGCTCACGTCTCTTAATTGACTCACGTTTGTCATAGTCATGATTCCCTTTGGCAAGTCCTAAAAGAAGCTTAGCATAACCATCTTTGATATAGACCTTAAGGGGAACCAGGGTCATTCCTGTCCCTTTGGTCTCTTGCTCCAATTTTTGGATTTGCTTTTTATGGAGTAGGAGTTTGCGACGACGTTCTGGTTCTTGATTCCAGATATTACCCTCTTCGTAAGGTGCGATATGAACATTGCTCAACCAAACTTCTCCATTTTTCACTTGAGCAAAGCCATCCTTGAGATTGATTCGAGCTGCTCGCACACTCTTGATTTCAGTTCCAGTCAGGACCATCCCTGCCTCTAGCGTATCTACGATTGTATAGTCGTGGCGCGCCTTTTTATTTTGCGCGACGACCTTTCCCTCGCCCTTTGCCATGCTTGGCTCCTTTCTTAGCTACTTCCTTATAAAAAGATTTCTTTCCTTTTTTCTTCTTGTCTTTTTGTGAATGCTTGCGCTTATCATTTGAGCGTCCTGATTTTCTCTTGTCTTCCTTCTTATCTGAACGACGACTTGAACCACGCCCTCTGTCACTACGACTAGATTGTTTCAAGCCCTTCTCAATCACATCAAACTCACTTGGGATGTAAGAGAAGTCAATTTCACCAGTCATCTTGTCGGCTCTTTCAACTCGGATACGAATCTGTTGCCCTACACGGAAGGTTGTTCCTGATTTTTCTCCACGCAGAGTCAAATCACGTTCGTTGAAATGATAAAATTCAGGTAGATTGGTGATGTGAATCAAGCCTTCAACCGTATTTGGCAATTCAACAAAGAGACCGAATTTAACAATACTTGATACAACAGCATCGTACTCTTGGCCTACATATTCCTCCATGTACTCAGCTTTTTTCATGGCTTCGACTTCACGTTCAGCCTCAATGGCACGACGCTCCCGGTTGGAAGACTGGGTCGCAATCTCTGGAATCACTTGTTCAAAATGCTCGGCTATTTCTTTAGAACGGCCGTAATCACGAATCATACGGTGAACAAGAAGATCTGGATAACGACGAATCGGACTAGTAAAGTGAGTGTAATAGTCAGCCGCTAATCCATAGTGGCCGTGATTGTGCTCCGAATAGCGAGCCTGCTGCATAGAGCGAAGAAGCATCATGGACAATACATCTGCATAAGGTTCTCCCTCAACAGCACGCATGATGTCTTGAAGTGCCTCCTGGCTAATCTCACTGGCAGTCCCATAAATGCGTAAGCCAAAACTTGAAGCATAATCAATAAACTTCTGAACCTTTTCAGCCTTTGGCTCCTCGTGAATTCGATAAATAAAAGGCAAATCCAGCTTGCTGAAATGCTCGGCAACTGTTTCATTGGCCATCAACATAAAGGACTCAATCATGCGCTCGGCAACACCACGCTGACGAAGAACGATATCAACAGGCTTACCTTGCTTGTCCACTAAAATCTTAGCTTCATTGGTATCAAAATTGAGGGCTCCACGTTTCACACGCATGTTTTCTAAAGTTTCATGAAGCTTAGCCATAAGTTCGATACTAGGAACAATTTTCTGATATTCTTGTCTCTTTTCCACGTCTCCAGCTAGGATATCATTGACATCACTATAGGTCATACGGAAGCTTGTCTTGATAACCGTTTGAGTAATGGTGTAGTTGACCACACGACCCTGTTTATCAATCTCCATAATGGCAGACTGGGTCAGGCGATCAACTTGAGGATTGAGGGAGCAGATGCCATTTGACAAACGCTCTGGAAGCATTGGAACCACTCGGTCTGTCACGTAAACAGAAGTCGCGCGGTTAAGGGCTTCCTTGTCAAGAGCAGAACCCTCGGTCACATAGTAGGAAACATCTGCGATGTGAACTCCGAGTTCCAGATTGCCATTTTTCAAGGCCTTGATATGCACCGCATCGTCCAAGTCCTTAGCATCTGCACCGTCAATGGTAAAAGTTATCTCATCTCTTAGATCCAGACGACCTTCCATATCCTTTTGAGACGGAGCATCAGGCACACTTTCTGCTTCCTTAACAACAGCTTCTGGAAATTCTGAGACAATATCCATTGATTCCAAGACCTCAAGAACATCAATTCCGACATCTGTTGAATGACCCACTACATCGAGAACACTAGCAACAAAGAAATCATGTTTCTTGCTCGGGTATTTGTCGATAAAGACCTTGAGAACTTCTGTTCCCTCCAGTTTAAGGGCTGGTTTCTTAACATAAATCGGTTGACTGATTTTCTGGTTTTTCGAACGGATATAGCCGGCATACTTGGGCTTTTCCTGATCTAGAACGATTTGACCGACAACAGTTGTCAAACTATGTTCTAAGATATCAATAATTTTGGCTTCGGCAGCAGTTCCCTTGTTTCGGTCAGCTACTTTCTTTATCACGACCTCAACGGTATCTCCATCAATAGCATAGTTGACATCGTTTTTCCCTACAAAAAGGTCGTCCTCCTCGCCTTCTAGGCTGACAAAACCAAAGCCATTTTTATGAGCATGAAAAATCCCTTTGAGAGTAATCTCATGTTTTTTCTTAATTTCTAATGTCAGACTACCATCTTCTTCAAAGCGAATCTGGTGCTTTCTTTCCATTAGGGACAAGGTTTTGATCAACTCACGAAAATCCTTGGATCCGTCTTTTCCCAAAGCCTGAGCCAAGTCATTGACAGTTACCTTTCCCTTGTCTTGTAAATATTCTTTTATTCTATCTTTCATATTTTCTTTCTAGATTTTTTTATTTTCTTTTACTGTAAAACCTTCTAAAATATCTTTTAAAAATAAAAAGAGGCAAAGACCTAGTCCTGCCCATTATTTTCTTATCTACTTGATAATACCGTCAATGCTAAGGCAATGGCTAGCCAGAAAAAGACTAAAATCCCTGTCAAACGCTGCATTACAGCTTCAAAACCGCGTGCTTTACTGCGTTCAAACAAATCACCTGAGCTGGCATCAAATACATTGCTGGATTGGTTTTTGGTTGGTTGCATGAAAATCGCAATCACAATCACAACAGATAATACTAATAAAATGGTTAATAATAGGTTATACATATCAAACTCCTTAAAATCCTTATTATTTTACCATAAAATCTACTTAGATTCAAGATGTAGGGTTACTTTTCTTTCCTTGGGGCAATACTTTAAAACCTCAATCTTGTCTGGATGAGTTTTTGAATTTTTACTGGTTAGGTAATTGATACTGCCACAAGAGGAGCATTTGAGATTAATTTTTACTCGCACTAGATTTCCTTTACTTTTAATAATGTTCGAAATTGAAGCAGGTTAAAGAGACAACTAAAGGCCACACAAAGGCTTGTCGCATAGAAGACTGCATGGTAGCCAAATTGACCTGCTACTGCAGAACCTGCCATAGGACCAACGACACCTCCCAGATAAAAGAATACCTGATTGAAGGCAAAGACCCTCGAAATTCCGGTTTTGGGTGTCATCTTGCTGAGAAGGGCATTAACTCCAGGAATCAAGGCACCGGTTCCCAAGCCAAAGAGAAAACGATAGAGTCCTAGTTGAAGGGGACTAGAGGCATTGGCACAGAGGAGATAGATGATGACTGAATAAAACTGGGCTACAACCAAGAGGCGATGGTTCCCCACCTTGTCACCTAGCTTTCCCATGACTCCTGCACTCATCATGCTGGAAAAGCCCATACTGGATACAATCAAACCTGACACAAAGAGAAGATTCTCTGTCTGGCCTAAGTCGCGCACATAAAGTGCTAAAATAGGGCCAATCGATTGGGCTGAAAATTGGATGACAAAACTGGTCAGAAAGAGATTGACCAAGAGATAGGGATATTTAACTGATGTAAATAATTCCTTTGTTGGGATGGCTTTTTCTTTTGCTACTGGTTGAAAATCTTCCTTGATAAAGAAAATAGTCAAAACAGCGGCTAAGAAGAGAAAACTACCAACCAGTAAAAAGACAGTACGAATGCCAAATAATTCTGCGATAAAGCCACCGATAAAAGGACCAGTTAAAGTACCTGCTACTACTCCTGTAGACAAAGTACCGAGAGCAGAGCCTGATTTCTCCTTGGGAACCTGACTGGCTATCAAGGCTGTGGCATTAGGAACAAAACCTGCAAATACACCATTCAGTAAACGCAGAAAGATTAACCAATAAATATTTGGGACAAAAGCCAAGCCTCCCATAGTAATGGTCATGGCCATGCCAGCCCGAATCATCATGGGTTTTCGACCGTATTTGTCAGCAAGGATGCCCCAGATAGGAGAGAAAAGTGCCGCAGAAATGGCAGAGACAGAAATAGCTAAACCTGCATAAAAAGCAGCTTAATCACTCCCTACACCTAAATTTTCTACAAAGATGGGCATAAAAGGCACAACCAAGGAAATACTGGCTCCTGTCAGAAAATTACCAAACCAGGCAATGCGCAGATTATCTTTCCAATTAATCTCTGTCATCTTACTTACCTCCCTCAAGAAGGGTAAGCACCTGAGTTAGAAGCTGATTTTGATTTCCATTGTTGTTTAAAACATGGCTGGCCAAATCTTTTTTTTTCACTAAAGGCCACTGGGCTGCCAGACGAGACTCAGCTTCATCCTTGGATAGCTGATCCCTTTTCATTAAGCGTTCTACTTGGACATCTCTATCCACATAGACCAACCAAGTCTCATCAAACCAAGCACTGTAGTCCTGCTCAAAAAGTAGGGGAATATCCATGAAGAAAATCTCTTCTGTCTGAGCCAATTGCTCTCTTAATGTAGCTAGTTCCTCACGGATAATATCTCCTTGAATTTGCTTAGACCATTCTCGTTCTTCAGGATTTGAAAAGATAAGACTAGCTAGGAGAGGGCGATTAAGTTCTCCATTTTCTAAGATAATTTTTTGACCAAAGTGCTGGACTAGAGCTTCAAACAGACGACCACCAGGTTTCTGTAGTTGGTGGACGACTGCGTCGGCATCCACTACTTGAAAGCCTTGCTTTCTTAGAAAATTTGTCACGGTTGACTTACCAGAGGCAATTCCTCCTGTGATTCCAATGATTTTTCCCATCAATTCCTCCTTTGGCACTGAGGACAAAAGTGAGTTCCACGTCCGCCTAGTTGGATTTTTTCAATGATGGTGCCACAGCGTACACATTCTTGACCAGCCTTGTCATAGACCTGATGAAAATCCTGCATGGTTCCGTCTTCCCCAAAGGCATTGGTATAGGTCCGAATGGTGGAACCACCTTTTTCAACAGCCTGTCCCAAAACAGCAATGGTCTGGTCATGAATAGCTGTCGTTTCTTCTACTGTCAAAGTCTGAGAAGATCTTGCTGGATGAACCTGAGCTCGCCAGAGAACCTCATCCACATAGATATTACCAAGGCCAGCTACCAAAGTCTGGTCTAGGAGATGGGATTTGATAGGCTTTTTTGACTTGGCTAGAGCATCTTGAAAGACTTGCACATCAAAGTCTGACTCTTTTGGCTCAGGACCTAGTTTTTTAGAAATAAAGTAGGCATCCAAAAGGTCAGGAGACAAGAGTTCCATAGTACCAAACTTGCGTACATCCTCATAAACAAGTGTCCCACCGTCCTCAAACTGGAAGAAAACATGGGCATGCTTGCGTTCAGGAACCTGGTCCGGATAGTAAAAATACTTGCCCTCCATCCGCAAATGGGAAATCAAGACCTTGTCTGTCAGGTAAAAAATCAAATATTTACCACGACGTCCCATTGACTCAATAATCTGACCAGGCACCTCCTTTTGAAATTCGTCCAAATCCGTCTTAATCATCTTGGGATAGCGAATTTCTACACTCGAAATCTTCTTACCCAAAATCAATTTTTCCAAGCCACGTCGAACGGTTTCAACCTCAGGTAATTCAGGCATAAGTCCTCCTTCTGTAAAAACAAGAAGCAGGCATGAGCCCACCTCTACTTAGTATTCTTTTTCATTATAGCCAAAGTCAGCCAAATCTAGCTTTTTATCACGCCAGTTTTTCTTGACCTTGACCCAGGTTTCTAGGAAGACCTTGTCTCCTAGCATGAGTTCAATATCACGACGAGCCATGCTACCGATTTTCTTAAGCATAGCGCCACCTTTACCTATGATAATCCCTTTCTGACTATCGCGCTCGACCATGATAGTTGCACGGATGTGAACCTTGTCTGTCTCTTCATCTCGCTTCATCGAATCAACCACTACAGCAACTGAGTGAGGAATCTCTTCACGAGTTAGGTGCAAGACTTTCTCGCGAATCATTTCTGAAACCAAGAAACGTTCTGGATGGTCTGTGATTTGGTCAGCTGGAAAATATTGGAAACCTTCGTCCAGATTTTCACTCAAAATATCCACTAGACGAGAGACGTTATTCCCTTGAAGAGCTGAGATTGGAACGATTTCCTTAAAATCCATTTGGTTACGGAAATCATCAATCTGAGACAAAAGCTGGTCTGGATGAACCTTATCGATCTTGTTCACAACCAAAATCACAGGAACCTTGGCAGCCTTGAGGCGTTCGATAATCATATCGTCCCCTTTGCCACGCGCTTCATCAGCTGGAACCATAAATAGAACTGTATCCACTTCACGGAGAGTGCTGTAGGCGGATTCAACCATGAAATCTCCGAGGGCTGTCTTGGGCTTGTGAATTCCTGGTGTATCGATAAAGACGATTTGCTCCTTATCAGTCGTGTAAATTCCCATGATTTTGTTGCGCGTCGTCTGCGCCTTGTCACTCATGATGGCAATCTTTTGCCCCATAACGTGATTTAAAAAAGTTGACTTCCCAACATTGGGACGTCCTAAAATGGCTACAAAGCCTGATTTAAAAGTCATAATTTCCTCTTACTGTTTAAAATAACAAATCCCAGATTCGTGGGAGAAAAATCAATGCGCCTGTTAAGGCTGCGAAAAGAGAGACCACTAATACCGCGCCAGCCGCCATATCCTTGGCATTTTTAGCCAGCATGGAAAAGTGATAGTGACTGGCCAAATCCACCACATTTTCAATAGCAGAATTGATAATTTCAAAGGCTACTACCAAGAAAATGCTCAATAGGAGAAAGAGCCATTCGATTCGTGACACCTGAAAAACAAAACCTGCAAGAATGACTACAAGAGCCGTCACTGCATGTTTTCGCATATTGCGTTCTTCCTTGATAGCAGTCAAAATCCCTGTGATGGCAAATTCTAAACTGGCTATCAGGTCACGATTTTTCCATTTTCGTTTATTGTCTTGTGAGTCCATAGGCTGTCAAAATTTCTTCTTGTAAACCGAACATCTCCGCTTCTTCTTCCGGAGTGTAGTGATCATAGCCGTTGATATGTAAAAAGCCGTGTACTGCCAAGAAGCCCATCTCACGCTCAAAGCTATGGCCATATTCCTCGGCCTGCTCATGAGCCTTATCGATAGAGATGAACAATTCCCCAATATAGGCATCAAACTCAGACATCATCTCTGCCAATTCAGGATTTTCAAGCAAATCCTCTTCGTCAAAGGCAATTTCCAACTCTGGTTTATACTCAAGGCTGATGACATCTGTCGGACGGTCTGTGTCACGGTACTCCAGATTGAGTTCATGACTACGTTCATTAGTCACAAAGGTAACTGCCATCTCCTTGTCTTCTTTGCCTAATTTTTGGGCTGCAAATTCCAAAATTTCTTGGGTTTGTTGCAACATTTCTTTTGAAACTTGACCAGTTTCATCTACCATTTCAATATACATGTGCTTCTCGTTTCTCTTTACTTGGCTTTATTATACCACATTTCCATGATTTTATTCTACCTTTTTGATATAATACTATGGAATACAATCACAAGGAGAGAACGATGTCATTTGACGGATTTTTTTTACACCACATGGTTGAGGAATTGCAAAGAGAGTTAGTGAACGGTCGCATCCAGAAAATCAATCAACCTTTTGAACAAGAGTTGGTCTTGCAAATCCGTAGCAATCGCCAAAGTCATCGCCTGCTCCTTTCTGCTCACCCAGTTTTTGGACGCATTCAGCTGACCCAAACGACTTTTGAAAATCCAGCCCAACCTTCTACCTTTATCATGGTTTTGAGAAAATATTTGCAGGGTGCCCTGATTGAGTCGATTGAGCAAGTGGAAAATGACCGAATTGTGGAAATAACGGTTTCCAATAAAAACGAGATTGGAGACCATATTCAGGCTACCTTGATTATCGAAATCATGGGGAAACACAGTAATATTCTACTGGTTGATAAGAGTAGTCATAAAATTCTCGAAGTCATTAAACACGTCGGCTTTTCACAAAATAGCTACCGCACCTTGCTGCCTGGGTCGACCTATATCGCTCCGCCAAATACCGAATCTCTCAATCCTTTTACGATCAAGGACGAGAAACTCTTTGAAATCCTGCAAACACAGGAAACAACAGCTAAAAACCTTCAAAGCCTCTTTCAAGGTCTGGGACGTGATACGGCAAATGAATTGGAAAGCATTCTGATTAGTGATAAACTATCTACTTTCCGTAACTTTTTCAATCAAGAAACCAAGCCGTGCTTGACTGAGACTTCCTTCAGCCCAGTTCCTTTTGCTAATCAGGTGGGAGAGCCTTTTGCCAGTCTTTCTGATTTGTTGGACACCTACTATAAGGATAAGGCTGAACGCGACCGTGTCAAACAGCAAGCCAGTGAACTCATTCGTCGTGTTGAAAATGAACTTCAAAAAAATCGACATAAGCTTAAAAAACAAGAAAAAGAGTTACTAGCGACAGACAATGCTGAAGAATTTCGTCAAAAAGGGGAATTGCTAACAACCTTCCTCCACCAAGTGCCTAACGACCAAGACCGGGTTATTCTAGACAACTACTACACCAACCAACCTATCACGATTGCGCTTGATAAGGCTCTGACTCCCAACCAGAATGCCCAACGCTATTTTAAACGGTACCAGAAACTAAAAGAAGCTGTCAAATACTTAACTGATCTGATTGAAGAAACCAAGGCAACCATTCTCTATCTGGAAAGTGTCGAAACCGTCCTCAACCAAGCTGGACTGGAAGAAATCGCTGAAATTCGTGAAGAATTGATCCAAACTGGCTTTATCCGCAGAAGACAACGGGAGAAAGTCCATAAACGTAAAAAACCAGAACAATATCTAGCAAGCGATGGCAAAACCATCATCTATGTCGGTAGAAACAATCTTCAAAACGAGGAGCTAACCTTTAAAATGGCCCGCAAGGAGGAACTTTGGTTCCATGCCAAGGATATTCCTGGAAGCCATGTTGTCATCTCAGGCAATCTTGACCCTTCCGATGAAGTTAAGACAGACGCGGCAGAACTAGCCGCCTACTTCTCTCAAGGTCGCCTGTCAAATCTGGTTCAGGTAGATATGATTGAAGTCAAGAAACTCAACAAACCAACAGGTGGAAAACCCGGTTTTGTAACCTATACCGGACAAAAGACCCTCCGTGTCACACCAGATCCAGAAAAAATCGCATCCATGAAAAAATCCTGATTTACTTGAAATCAGGATTTTTAACTTACTGTTCAGTCAAATCATATCCAACAATGGGACTAATCTTTGCCACCTAGTTTCTCATTGATTTTCATCATCACACTAGCAATTTTTTCTCCCCAATAAGGGTCTGAGGCATATTCCACATTCATACCAGAAGCCTTGTTTCCAAGGAAGGTTCTGCCCCTATCGATATAATTTTCCTTAATCCACTTGGTTGCACCTAAAATTCCCTTATCCACATCATCAAATGTTTTAGCAGAAAGGTAAGGTGTCGTATCATAGGCTGTAATGCCAAAGAAATTGTTCTTATCTTTGGCAATCTTGCTACGTCCCCAGTCGCTTTCTAAGGCGCTATGAGCAAGGAGGTAGAGGGCATTGATATGGTAATGTTCTTCGGCTTCCTTAAAGGTAGCTCCCTTATTTTCCAAGAGGCTGTTATCAATATTTAACAAACTAAATACCTTATCCAAATCCTCAGCACTGTAATTTGTAGCCTCTGTCAAATCTTTGAAAAGGAAGGGATTTTCAAGGTTAAAATCATCAAAATGCAGTCCATCTGCCGAATAATATTTCTTACCTACTTCCATATCAGAAAGATGAGAAGCTACTGGAATGCTAGCATTCTGAGCTACATAGTGATAAAAACGGTGTCCATCACTCTCATAATAAGGGATAAAATCCTTACTAGTATCTAGCGCTTGTAAATCTTCTGTTTTCATGTAGCCTGACAAACCAGAAATAATAATAGCTAGGCGCTTGTCATCACTTTTTCTATCCTTATCTAGCCAGACAACACTACCTTGCGATATATAGGAGAGTTTTTCACCATCTGCATTATAGACATTTGCTGTGACAGGCACTACTTGATAATAAGCAGCATTTTCGTTTGTTGCTTTTTCTACAAGCCACTTTCCATCGCTTCCTAGCTGATGACCATCAATAATCTCGTTTTTTGCCATGTAACCGCCAGATTTGAAGTAATACCAGGCTTGACTTTTAGCATCGTATACCCATTCTTTCTCAGCCATTTTGCCATCAGATTTTAGATAAAACCATGACTCCTTATCCAAAATCCATTCATTGGCTGCCATATAGCCACCAGATTTTAGATAATAATAATAATGGCCATTTTCGAAAATCCATTCTTTATCAGCATGATTTCCATTTTCTTTGATATAAAACCAAGATTGGTATTGTTTGTCAAAAAGCCAACCTTGCTGTACTTTTGCCCCACTAGCATTCACATAAGCCTGCTCAATCCACTGACTAGTCAGCAAATAACCACCAGATTTGAAATAATAGTCTTTCCCTTTGATTTGGAGCCATTCTTTCTCTGCGTGTTGTCCATCTGCTTTGATATAAAACCAAGCGTCGTATTGAGAATCATAGACCCATTCTTCTATTACCTTGGCACCTGATGCACCGACATAGGAAGCTCCTAGCCAAGCGTTTCTTTTCATCTTTCCATTTTGGTCAAGATAATAGAAGGCTCCCTTATCTTCTACCCATTCTGACTGGGCCATATAGCCACCAGATTTGAGGTAAAAATAGTCGTCACCTTGTTTCAGCCATTCATTTTCAGCATAGTTGGCATCTTCTTTTATATAAAACCAAGATTGATAGTGAGCATCAAAAATCCACTCATTCGCTGCTGGACTGCCATCTGATTTCAGGTATTGTTTTCCTTGCCAAGTACCATCGCTAGCCATTGCACCTTCTGGTCTGGCTAAGAAAAATAGCAAAGCTAAAAAAACAAATCTCAATTTCTTCATAAACTTTCTTCCTCTGTTCTTTCCATTTTATTGTATCAAAATTCTCTATAATCAACATTACAAACTGATAAAAAATCAAGAACAGATTGATTGCAGTTTATCTCAGAGACTCTTTTACTTCCTTGCGGAGATTTTCCAGACTACTAATGCCGTATTTGTCCATAACCTTTGGTAGATTTTCGATGATATCAGGACAGGCATATGGATTGGTAAAGTTGGCTGTTCCAACTCCGATAGCAGAGGCTCCAGCCAGATACATTTCTAGGGCAGTTTCTGCCGAATCCACTCCTCCCATTCCAATAATAGGCAGGTCTGTTGTTTGGGCTACTTGGCGGATGAGTTTGAGGGCTACTGGAAAGACTGCTGGACCAGACATTCCACCTGTTCCATTTGCCAAGATTGGTTTTCTGGTTTTGAGGTCAAAGCGCATACCAACTAGAGTATTGATCATGGTCAAGCCACTTGCTCCCGCATCCTCTGCTGCCTTTGCGACAGTAACGATATCGGTCACACTAGGGGTTAGTTTGACATAAACTGGTACATCAGAGGCTTCCACAGCCGCTTTCACCACATCATAAGCTAAATCTGGATCTTGACCAATCAAAAGTCCATGATTACAGTGATCTACATTGGGGCAAGAAATATTGAGCTCGATAGCCTTTACATTAGCTGCTTTAGAAATTCCTCGAGAAACAGCAGCATACTCTTGTTTTGAAAAACCCGCAACATTGGCGATAATAGGAAGATTTGGATATTCTCTTTCCAGCCAAGGTAACTTTTCGGCCAAAACAACTTCCAAACCAGGATTTTGTAAGCCAATTGCATTGAGCATACCAGCAGGTGTCTCTGCTACCCTTGGAGTTGGATTGCCAAAGCGTGGTTCAAGGGTTGTCGCCTTGATCATAATAGAACCCAAAAGGTCTAAATCATAGTACTTGGCATACTCTTGTCCAAAACCAAAACAGCCTGATGCTGGAATGATAGGATTTTTCAAATCCAAACCAGGTAGAGAAACTTGTAAACGATTTGTAGTCATGATTTTCTCCTTATAATACAACTGTTCCTGTGCGGAAAACAGGCCCATCTTCACAGACGCGTTGGCTAACCGTCTCGCTTTCTGGCACTTTTAGGACGCAGGCATAGCAAGCCCCCATCCCACAAGCCATACGAGATTCCAGAGATAGATAAGCTCTTGGGTGGTCATAAAAGGTTTGATTGATATACTTCATCATTCCAGGCGCCCCACATGAGTAAACAGCATCAAATTGATTGTCTAAGTCATTGATAACAACGGAAACATTTCCCTTAATACCATAAGAACCATCATCTGTCGTTACAAAGACCTGCCCATATTGGGCCAATTCCGTCTCTAAAATAACAGCATCCTTGTTCGCAAAACCGAGGACAGTCACTACTTTCACACCACGTGCATGCAATTCCTTGGCTACTTCAAGCAAGGGCGGAACACCAATCCCACCTCCAACTAAGAGAACCTGGCTCTGCTCATCTAGGTCAGACAAGTCAAAACCATTTCCCTGAGGACCCATCACATCAAGAGTATCTCCCTGACTTAAGGTTGAGAAAATAGCTGTCCCAGCCCCTTCAATTCGATAAATAAGATGACACTGCTTATTTGCCTTATCAATAGACGAAATTGAAATAGGGCGACGCAAAAGATGGGCATCATCAGGCACACGAAGATGAAGAAATTGGCCTGCTCGCATAGCCTCAACCATTTCCCCTTCTAGGACTAATTCAAAGATTGCTGGCGCGATTTCCTCTTGTGCGACCACCTTCATGGTTTCCAAACGAATTGCACCCAAACGTTTCTTACATGTGGGATTCATGACTTTTCCTCCTTAAATTTTAAGGGGACCAGATAAAGAAAAGACCTTGCTTGTGCAAGGCCTCAGTTAAAATCGTACAACACAAGAGAGCACACTCAAAAAGACTCCTCTAGAAAATTGTACTATTCTTTTATCTGACACCTTGTGAGTCTCTCGGGACTCCCCTTAAAGGTTAAATTTTTACTAGTATACTCTTTCAGCTTAAAAAAGTCAAGTAGAAAACGAACATTCCACTTGACTTCATGAGATTATTTTTCACGAATGACTTCTACCTTATATCCATCAGGATCCTTGACAAAGTAATAGTTAGGTGCAGTTCCTGGTAGACCATTTGGCTCAGTAACTTCATAACCTTTGGCACTGTGCTCTTGATGAAGCGCCTCAAGATCAGGGGTACTTAGGGCGATATGGGCAAATCCATCTCCAACCACATAAGGACCGTGATCGTAATTGTAAGTCAACTCCAACTCATAGTCGTCACCCTCAAGTCCTAGATAAACGATCGTGAAGGCATGATCTGGAAAATCTCTGCGGCGCAATTCTTTAAAACCAAAAGCATCTTGATAAAATGCAATTGATTTTTCAAGATTTTCTACTCGTAAACAAGTGTGTAGCATTTTTGAAGCCATATTTTTCTCCTTTATTTTTAAAAAGACTGGGACAATCCTGTTCCAGTCTTATCTGTTATTATTTACCAAGTTTTGCTTTCGCTGCATCTGCAAGAGCTGTGAAAGCTGCTGCATCGTTAACAGCCAAGTCAGCAAGCATTTTACGGTTAACTTCGATCTCAGCCAATTTCAAACCATGCATCAATTGTGAGTATGAAAGTCCGTTCATACGAGCTGCCGCGTTGATACGAGTGATCCACAATTTGCGGAAGTCACGTTTTTTCTGACGACGGTCACGGTATGCATAGTAGTAAGAGTTCATTACTTGTTCTTTTGCAGTACGGAACAAGATGTGTTTAGCTCCATAGTAACCTTTTGCTAATTTAAGAATACGTTTACGACGTTTGCGTGATACAACGCCACCTTTAACACGTGCCATGTTTTATTTCCTCCAAATATTTCCTAGAATTGTTTACTTACAGTCAAGCTATTATTTCAAGCGAGTAAGCATTGCTTTGATACGTTTGTAATCTCCTGAATGCACCATAGATGCTTTACGAAGATGACGACGTTGTTTCTTAGTTTTTCCGTGGAAACGGTGAGAAGTGTAAGCACGGAAACGTTTAAGTCCACCAGAACCTGTACGTTTGAAACGTTTAGCTGATGCGCGGTGTGTTTTTTGTTTTGGCATGATTTTTTCTCCTTTATTTAACTTTCTGACAATTATTTTTTGTCAGTCGCTGGCGCCAATTGCATGAACATTTGACGTCCATCCATTTTAGCACGTTGTTCGATGATGGCAATATCTTGAGTTGCTTCAGCAAACTCGGCTAAAACTTTTGCACCAATCTCTTTATGGGTAATCATACGACCCTTAAAGCGAATAGATACCTTAACTTTATTTCCTTTTTCAAGGAATTTGCGTGCATTGCGAAGTTTTGTATCAAAGTCACCCTTGTCAATCGTTGGACTTAGACGAACTTCTTTCACGGTAACAACACTTTGTTTTTTACGTTGTTCTTTTTGCTTCTTCTGGTACTCAAATTTGAACTTACCGTAGTCCATAATTTTTGCAACAGGCGGTTTGGCTTGGGGTTGAATCAACACTAGGTCAACATTAGCGTTATCAGCCAAAGCTTGCGCTTCACTGAGTGGCTTGATACCTAACTGTTCTCCCTCAAGACCGATCAAGCGAACTTCACGTACACGAATCTCATCATTGATGAATAAGTCTTGCTTTGCTATGGTTTTCACCTCTTTTGTTTTATTAGAGAAAAACAATAGCGGACTCGTAAATATACAAGCCCGCACGTTATGATAGCGTTTCTTAGAAACTTTTCATCCGTAGGGCCAGGCAACTTGATGTCACAAGGCGAGAAGCTCTCACTTCTGCTTTTCTCAACTTTTATATGATACCAAGTTTTCTAGCCCTTGTCAAGATAAAAAGTTATTTTTTTGAAAAGTTTCTGTTTGCAGTTTGTCTTGGTTTTCGAATCAAAAAGAGAGAACCAAGGTGATTCCCTCTCTATGTTAGTTTTTTCTTATTTTCTGTATAGGAAAGCTAGAGTCTATTAAAAACTTCCTTTTTCCGTGAACTTCCCCATCTTTCGATAAATAGAATCCCCACTAACAAAAGGACAATCAGGCAAGGAAGTAAGACCATCCCCATGCTCCAATTCAGATTGACATTATCAATTTGCTTAGGTAATCTTCCAGATAAAATATCCACTGAACGTAAGTAAGTAAAGGGAATCAGATGTGCAATCTTTTGAAGAGGCTGAATTGTTTGGATGCCAAACAATAAGCCAACAATCCCAATGAGTGAAAGAAAGAGTACAGGCATTTTTTGATTGAAAAAGTAAGCAATCAGATACACAACTTCCACAATGACGATAAAGGCTAAGAAAGCTAATAACAAGCCAGGAAATAACACATCTTGTATCTTTCCAATAGTTACCTCTTGATTCACTAAGCTATAAATCGGGTAGGGATAATCTAACTGTCCAAAACCACTTATCAGACTTCCCACTAGAAAAGAAAATCCACAGATTCCGATAAACAGCACAGTTACATATCCCACTCCAACTCCAAGAGAAGATATTGCAAATGTCACTTTTGAAAAAGGATATAACTGAGCTGTGTCCAAATGATTTTGATATCTTTCTGCAAATAGTTGCGTTAGCATAAAAATAATAGCAATCACAAACAAGCTTGGGATGATAACCTCTAAAATCCAGACAATCTGATCAATCCCGTGGGTCGGATAATCTAAATTGTGCACTTTTATGTTCAAGGGATATAAGGCTTGGTAAATCTTTCGCTCGCGGTCAGCCCCCATTTTTATTTCAGAGCTAGAAGTCGGGGTATTTGATATCCTTTCATAATTCTTCTCTTCATCTTGCCACTGCAAATAGTAGGCTTCTTTCCATCGTCCTTCTTTTAACAAAGCCAGAATTTCTTTCTTTTGAGTCAAAAGATTTTTTTGCGATTCTAAATTAATTTTAGCAGTCTGGTATTCCTCCGAGTTGGTATCAGATATTTGGGAGAGTTTCTCTTCATATTCATTGATGACTCTCTCATCTTTTACAAGACGGGTTTCCAACTCTCTCCAAGCTGACTGAGTTTGCAGTCCGACTATTGAAATAAAAGGTAACACCGAGTACAGATACAAATAAAGCTAAGATAATCCAGTTTAAGCGACTTTTGAAAACTTTTTTCAATAAAAATAGACTAACATCTTTCATAAACTAAACCTCTTCTATCTGCCCCTGATGAATGGTTACTACTCTATCGCAGACATCAACCAACTCTTCCTTATAGTGGGAACTTAAAAGAACCAGCTGTTCTTGTCTATCGATTTGTACTAGCCTATCAAAAAACTTCTGTCGATAATACTCATCTAAGCCATTTGTAATCTCATCCATAAGCCAGCATTTCGCCTGACTGAGGAAATACATGGCAATCACCAAGCGTTGCTTCATGCCTAAGGAATACTTGCGAATAGGAAGGCTGATATAGTCTGACATTTCCCAATAGGCAATTTCATCCCTCAAGTTCAGACCTGACTTCCAGATGTTTTTGATAAGACGAAGGTAGTCCATCCCACTTAAGTTTCCATCCAGCCATTCAACGCTTTCATAATAAAATAAAGAAGGAGGGGCTGCGATATTTCCACTACTTATAGGAATTAAATTGCTAATGGCGCGGAACAGGGTCGTCTTTCCAGAGCCATTGATAGCAAGAATACCATAAATCCTACCCTTTTCAAATGTAAAATCAACATCTTGTAAGATGACTTGTCGCGTTTTTAAGGTCACATGAGTAAGCTGCAACATATCTAGCCCTCCTTTTATCACTCTTTAAGGATTAATAGCCTCCGCTGTAGTAGTTTAGTACCTCATAACGATTGTAATTCAAACCAGAACCAACTTTATACTCAGAATAGCTATAATAACGAGATCATGACAGAACGTTAATATAGCTATATCTGTAGTAATTCATACTAGACCTATAGTAGGTATTTCAAGCATACCGATAAGTTTTAAAGACGCTCACAGTAGATACACTGGACTGAAAAAACCAATAGATCATAAACTAACTAATTAAACGGTTTTTACTAATTTTTAATGGTTTTATATCATTAATATTGAGGACGCTTTCATTATATCGTTTTTATCATTATTATGCAACAGATTTTTAGTTTATTTTACTAATATATAGTATTTATCCTTCCTATCGAACGCTTTCTATTTTCCAACTATTCCACCCTTTAAAGCGTATAGCTCCTTGCTGGTCAGTTCGATATACTTTGCTATTGATAGTTTCCAGTCGAGTCAAGGTTTCCTGATGGGGGAGTTTCGTTCGATTATTCTTTCCAACTGAAATGAGAGTGATCTCTGGTTTGAGATGTTTTAAAAAGGCTGAAGTTGATGAATTTTTAGAACCATGTTGGCCAGCTTTCAAAACATCCACCTCTAAGTCAGGATATTGCCTCAGCAATTCCTTCTCTCCTTTCTCCTCCAAATTTCCTGTGAAGAGAAAGTGCTTATCCAAAAGTTTCCCATAAAGAACCAGGGAATCATCGTGCCCTCCATCTCCAATTTTCCTTGGAGATAGGACTTCTAACTGACTTCCAAAAATCGGCAAGTTTTCTCCCAATGACACACTACGAACCTTGGTTTGAGTCGCTTGTAGTTCCACTACAAATTCCTTCTGTTTCAGGCTGCCTTTTGATACTAAAATCTCCCCTACATGGAATGCCTTAGTCACCTCCAATAAATCTCCAACATGCTCCTTGTCTGTGTTGGTCAAAATTAGCTGGTCGATCTTGGCTACTCCACGACTTTTAAGATAGGGTATCAAGCTTCGCTGGGCATTGCTGGTCGTCGCCTTTTCTTGCCATTTTTCGATTTTCTTATCAGATTCTGCCTTGCCACCGACATCTATGAGAATGGTTTTACCAGTTATATCCCGTAGGAAAATACTTTCTCCTTGCCCGACATCCAGCATGGTGATTTCATTTTCCAGTGGATACTTGGTCAAGAAAAAAAGACCTGTAATCAATAAGCTCAATACTGTTAGCTTTTTAATGTTTTTCCTCAAATCATAAACTAAAGCCAAGGAAATTAACAATAGGATTAAAAGCCATGCATTGGGTTGTCCAAAGACCAGAGGTCTACTTGCCACCTGTGATACCAAGCGAATCATTCCCTCCAACCATTCAAAGATAAAGTTCAACTGAATGACTGGATAGAGAAAGGAAAGGGCAAATAAGATAGACAAGAGCGGTAAGAAGACCAAGTCAAATAGAAAGGAAAAGACAAAGGTCAAAAGGATAGACCAAGGTTGAAATTCTGCAAAATAGAAGGATAGAATGGGCAATATTCCTAAGGAAATGACTAAACTTTCTCTGGCAATAGCCTTGAGCCCCTCCTCTTCTTTGCTGGTCATAGTCAAGATAAAAGCATAAGCGCAGGACAAAACTCCTCCAGCAGTCAGGAAAAAGTTGGGCATGATAATAAAGAGTACAAGCACAGTCAAGGCAAAATTATCCAAACCCTTAACACCATGTTGAGCCAGTAGCTTCTGCAATAGACTGCGAATAACTGATGCTGAAAATCCTGTTAGTCCCGCATAGATAAGGGAAAAGGGATAGATCAGCCATTTCAACTTTTCTTGGGTCAAGCCCAATCGCAAGAGAAGTTTCTTAAAAACATCCATGAAAAAGCCTACCTGCATACCTGACAAGGCAAAAAGATGGATAATTCCTAGACTGGAATAAAGCTCATTCATCTCCTCAAAGTCGGTGTCCAGATGTCCTAATAGAAGCCCCGTCATGTAATTGCGCATAGGATCTGGAAAGTGCGTCTTAATCCAAACCACAGCCTTACGGCGTAAACTCGACAGATTTTCTCCTATATCCCAACTGCCAACCTTTTGAAGTGACTGGATTTTTTTGATATTGAGAGTCTGGTAAATTCCCTGAGTCTTCAGATAGGCTTGATAGTTAAATCCACCAAAATTCCTCTGCCCCTCTGGCTCCGAAAGTTTTCCTTCTAGTTCTATCTCATGAAGATCTGTTAAGGCTTGAAATTGCTCTTTTTCATTCTCGGACTGGAGTTTATAATAGACTTGAAAAATGCGTCCATCAGACTTACCACGAAAGGACAGACTATCGCCATTTACCTTAATAGTGTCAGGCAAAATCTGTACCCTTTCAACAGAATCCACCAGATTTTGACTAGTTTGACTCTGTTGCCAATTTTGAAACAGGAACCAGAATCCAAAGACTCCACAAAGCACTAGAACTTTACCTGCTAATTTCCAAGGAAATTGGATAAAGAGACAGACTAGCAGAAAAACAAAGCCCAATAAAGCAAGATAGGATACTGAGAAAATAGCGTAATAAAGCCAAAGCAATAGAAAACTCAGATAAATTAGGGGAGTGGGGATGTTTTTAATCCACTGTAACATAGTCTTTTAGCTTTTCTATGGTCTTGGCACCAATGCCAGAGACCTTCTTGAGCTCGTCTACTGACTTGAACTTGCCATTTGCTTCGCGATGGTCGATAATATCCTGGGCTCGTTTTCCTCCCAGACCCTTGACTTGCTTGAGTTCTTCCAGACTGGCCTTGTTGAGATTGATTTTCTTTTCCTTGCTTGTTGAAGAAGCTGTCCCAGAAGCAGTCTGTTGACTAGCTGCTTCTTCTCCCTTAGTGGGAACGTAAACCAGAGCCTCATCACTGACTTTCTGAGCTAGATTGAGCGACTTGCTGTCTGCTTGCTCTGTCAAGCCACCAGCCTTTTGAACCGCATCATTGACCCGACTACCTACCGGCAAATCGTAAATACCTGGAGATTTGACAGCGCCTTTCACATCTACTGTGATTAGTTCTTGTTCAACAGGTTCTTCCTTTTCTTCCTTCTTCACTTCCTTTTCGGATACCGAATCCTTGGAAACAGCTGCTACTTCTGCCTGCAAATTCGTTTCCTTGACAGGTGTTTGTGGAGTTGGCTTCAGCAGGAAAAATCCGCCAACAAGCAAGCCTAGACCAGTACAGATGACAATGATTTTATACTCTTTGATTTTCTCGATAATTTCTTCCATATTTTCTCCTCTCTTAGATTATTCGTAAAAGGAAGAAAAAACAGTTGAAAAATTCTTCTCAACTGCTTATTTATTTGCAAAATAGTCTTCCTTGGTCAAGACATAATGAACTCTTGTAACGATTCGACCTTTTTCATGCTGGTCCATACAAGCATAAGATTCTTCGTGGGAAAAACGCATGCCTGATTTCTCCATGACCTTTCCAGATGCAGGATTGTCCTTATCGTGAAGGGCAGTCAACTTATTCATCCCTATCTTCTCAAAAGCTAGCTCAATCACGGCACGGTTGGCTTCTGTCGTCAATCCTTGATTCCAATACTTTTTATTGATAATGTAGCCAATAGCTGCCTTCTTAAGAGCAGGATCAATCTTGTGCAAATCAATGGTTCCGATAAACTGACAATTGCTTTTTAGTTCTATTCCCCAGCGTCCCAAGGGATTGGCCAAGTAGAACTGAGCAATATTATTTTTGGTTTCTTCCAAGCTTTGATTGGTTGGAAAAGTGTAACGTGTATTTTCTCTGTCCGAAGCATAGGCAAACATTGCTTCCGCATCATCCAAAGTTACAGGTCTAAGCAATAAACGCTTAGTCTCCATTATTGGATACTGGGATAGTTTTAAAAAGATTGATTCCATACTTCTCCTCCATTTAAAAATATTTTCTACCAGTCTAGCATAAAAAATAAATTACAACAAATTTTTCTTGCTTTTTAAAGCGGTTTCATATAGAATAAAATCATCACCTTATTTTATAGATAATGTGATAAATCATTTACAACCCGTCAATAGAAAGGGAGTTTTTCTCTATGTTAATCGGAATTCCAAAAGAAATTAAGAATAATGAAAACCGTGTTGCCCTAACACCTGCTGGTGTCCACAGCTTAGTCGGCCGTGGTCATCGCGTCCTTATCGAAACAAATGCTGGTCTCGGTTCTGGCTTTACTGATGCTGACTATCAAAAGCAAGGAGCTGAAATTGTCGCTACTGCTGGTGAGGCCTGGGCTGCTGAGTTGGTCGTAAAGGTAAAAGAACCTCTAGATTCTGAATATGGTTACTTGCGCGACGACCTGCTTCTCTTTACCTACTTGCACATGGCCGCTGCTCCAGAATTAGCAGATGCTATGTTGGAAGCAAAAACAACTGGGATTGCCTATGAAACTGTCCGTAATTCCCAAAATCAGTTACCACTCCTCGTTCCTATGAGTGAGGTTGCAGGCCGTATGGCAGTCCAAATCGGCGCCCATTTCCTAACCAAGCAAGCAGGAGGTTCTGGCGTCCTACTGGGTGGTGTACCGGGTGTGCCTAAAGGGAAAGTAAGCATCATCGGTGGCGGTGTCGTAGGGACTCATGCTGCTCGAATTGCCCTTGGTCTTGGTGCTCAAGTAACCATCCTTGATATCAGTGCTAAACGTCTCTCAGATCTCGAAGAGGTCTTTGGCCATCAAATCCAAACCCTTATGTCCAATTCATTTAACATTGAAGCCAGTGTGAGAGATGCGGATGTGGTGATCGGAGCGGTTCTCATCCCAGGTGCCAAGGCACCGAAATTGGTGACAGATGAGATGGTCAAGCAAATGCGTCCAGGTTCAGTCATTGTTGACGTTGCCGTTGACCAAGGTGGCGTTATCGAGACAGCTGACCGTGTGACAACGCACGATGAGCCTGTCTATGAAAAACACGGTGTACTCCACTATGCCGTTGCCAATATCCCTGGTGCGGTTGCTCGTACTTCAACCATTGCCCTAACCAATGTCACTCTTCCTTATATCGAAGCTTTGGCTGGTAAAGGTTTTGTACAAGCAATCTCTGAGGATGAGGGCTTGCGCCAAGGTGTTACTACTTATCAAGGTTACTTAACCAGTCTTCCAGTAGCCCAAGGTCTCGATAAAAAACATACTCCAATTGATGAACTAATCTAAAAAATCTAATTATCAGATAAAAGAAAGAGCAATTCCACCTGAACTGCTCTTTTTTGCTATTCTGTTTCTTCTTGGACTTCTTCACTCTCTTCTTTTTTTACTGGAGCTGGTTCATAAGCTCGGATAATCTGAGCGACAACAGGATGGCGAACCACATCCTTAGCTGAAAAGTGAACAAAGTCAATCTGATGGATGTTCTTGAGTTTTTCTTGAGCATCAATCAAACCGGACTTGACGTTACGCGGAAGGTCAATCTGACTGATATCTCCATTGACAATCATCTTAGAATTAAAACCTAAACGAGTCAAAAACATCTTCATCTGCATGATGGTCGTATTTTGCGCCTCATCGAGAATGACAAAGGCATCATCCAAGGTCCGTCCACGCATGTAGGCAAGAGGTGCAATCTCGATAATTTCACGCTCCATGAGACGAGTCGTCTGGTCTTTTCCCAGAATCTGATACAAGGCATCATAAACAGGTCGAAGGTAAGGATCTACCTTCTCTTTAAGATCACCCGGAAGAAAACCTAGACTCTCGCCAGCTTCCACTGCCGGGCGTGTTAGGATAATCCGCTTAACCTGACCACGTTTAAGAGCTGTCACAGCCAAGGTCACTGCAAGGAAGGTCTTCCCTGTACCTGCTGGCCCAATTCCAAAGGTCACATCGTGCTGTTTGACACTATCCACATAAAGCTTTTGACCTAGAGTTTTGACACGAATAGGCTTCCCTGTATTGTCCTTGATAATTTCTTCTTCGTAAAGGGCGACAAATTTATCAATTTCATCGTTTTTGACCATGCTAATTGCAGTTACCACATCTGGCGTACCAACGGTCATCCCACGATTTACCAAGACCATCAAAGCCTGGATAACCTGACGGGCTTCCTCACAAGCAGACTCTTCTCCCAAAACCTGGACAATCTCCGTACGAGCATGAATCACCACATCAAGCTCTTCTTCCATCAAACGGAGATGGCGTTCATTGGAACCAAAAAGATGAAACAGGTCATCTGGATGACTCAGTTGAATGTCTATTGAATGTTCCTTCAAATAAAGAACCTCTCTAATCCTTTTATTTCTTTTTATTATAGCAAAGGGGGGGAGAAATTACTAGCCCAAACCCAGTGAATCATGCTAGTGTTCTAAATATTCTTGCCAGATGGCGTCAAAGTCTCCTAGGTTAAAAGAGAAACTGGCATGTTCTTCCAAAAAGCGACTCACCTCATCAAAATCATCTGTGTGTTTTGGGAAGGCTGACTCTTCAAAAGCGAGATCCGCCAAGATAGCTTTAGGACTGTTACTTTTAGGGTTGCGCTCGGTCATGAGCCAAGTGTAAAATGATTTTCTCATAAGTCACCCTAGATCAACTCTGTCCCAAACTGGTCTTGCTTAATTTTACCAGCCTTCATTAAACCACCAAGTGCTTTCTTGAACTGACCTTTAGAAATGCCAAAGGTTGCCTTGATGTCGTCTGGAGATGACTTATCATTTAAGGTCATGAAACCGCCATTGCTTTCCAAATAAGTCAAAATCATCTGAGCATCATTTTCCAACATCTCAAAAGAACGTGGTTTAAGGGAAAGGTTCAAGGTACGGTCCACTTCACGGAAACCAATAACGCGCGCATCTAATACTTGCCCCAAACGTGGCTCTGCGTAACGCTCGCTAGGATGGATAAAGCCAAGCATGTTATTTTCTGGCAGGTAGACAAAGGTCCCTGACAGCTTGAGGCGGTATACAATGGCTGGCCAGTTTTGGTTCTGCATGTTGTTGTAAGCAGGACGAGCCAGACGTTGGAAGTCTTCTTGATAAGCCAAGAGGCCCCAGATACGATCTTTCTTGTCCACTTCAAGACGGATGTAGAGTTGGTCGCCTTTCTTAGGCCAGAGTTCCTTGAACTCAGGGAGAATATCGAGTGACACAACGATTTCCTTGTCAGGAAGGCCTGTATCCACAAAGACACCCAAGTCTTTACGAACTTCCGTTACAGTTCCCCAACCAAATTGGTCCTGAGTGGCAGTCACTTCTAGAGTAGTCAAGCGGAGTTTTTGCTTCATATCCGTGTAGGCAAAACCTTTGACCGTATCCCCTACTGTATGCTGACCCTCTTCCTTAGCAAGAGCATAGGTTTGACCATCCTTTTGCACAAAGTAAAAACGGTCGTTTTCATCGATGATGAGTCCAACGATAAAACTTGCAAGATTTGTATTCATATTTCCTTCTTTCGAATAAAACTCAGCCAGCAATGCCAACTGAGTTTTTCTGTTTATTTTTAGACTTCCAAAAGTTCTTTTTCTTTATTGGCAGTCATGTCATCGATGTGTTTAACAGCATCGTCTGTTACTTTTTGAATGTCTTTTTCAAGAGTCTTCAATTCGTCTTCTGTGATTTCTTTTGCTTTTTCTTGTTTCTTAGCTTCGTCCATAGCATCGCGACGGATATTGCGGACAGCCACTTTAGCATTTTCGCCGACCTTCTTCACTTCTTTAGCAAGGTCACGACGAGTTTCTTCTGTAAGAGCTGGGATAACCAAGCGAATCACAGAACCATCGTTAGCTGGTGTGATACCAAGATCAGAAGCGTTCAAGGCACGTTCGATATCTTTCAATGAAGACTTATCAAATGGTGTTACCAATAAAACACGCGCTTCTGGAATCGTAATGGAAGCGATTTGGTTAAGAGGAGTTTCTACTCCATAGTATTCTACATGTACACGGTCCAGCAAACTTGCATTGGCACGACCTGCACGGATACCACCAAATTCACGAGCAAGTGATTGGTGAGACTGGGTCATTCTCTCTTTAGCTTTTTCAATAATTGCGTTAGCCATAATCTTTCTTATTCCTTTTCTTCGATATTGTTTGAAACTGTTGTTCCGATATTTTCACCAAATACGACACGTTTGATGTTGCCTGGTTGGTTCATGTTGAAGACAACCAAGTCAATGTCGTTATCCATTGAGAGGGTTGAAGCTGTTGAGTCCATGATACGAAGACCTTTATTGATAACGTCACGGTGGGTCAATTCTTCAAACTTAACGGCTGTCTTGTCTTTCTTAGGATCGGCATTGTAAACACCATCGACACCGTTTTTAGCCATAAGAATGGCATCTGCTTCGATTTCAGCTGCACGAAGAGCCGCTGTGGTATCTGTTGAGAAGTAAGGTGAACCAATTCCAGCACCAAAGATAACGATACGGCCTTTTTCAAGGTGACGAAGGGCACGTCCACGGACATAAGGCTCTGCCACTTGTTGCATGGCAATCGCTGTTTGTACACGCGTATCAACACCAACTTGTTGCAATGAATCGGCCATTACAAGAGCATTCATAACAGTCCCAAGCATTCCTGTGTAATCTGCCTGAACGCGATCCATTCCTGCTTCTGCAGCAGGTTCTCCACGCCAGAGATTTCCTCCACCAATAACAAGGGCAATTTCGATACCTAAGCTATGAACTTCTTGAATCTCTTTTGCGATTGTTTGAACTGTTTGGATATCAATCCCTACGCCACGTTCACCGGCAAGGGCTTCACCTGATAACTTGATTAAAATACGTTTATACTTGGGATTCGCCATTTTCACTCTCCTTTTTTTATCCTACCTATTTTATCACAATTTCTAAGATTTTTATAGTATCATGAGCAATTCTTTCAAAAAAATTAGACAGTTAAAAATTCCTCTAAATCGTTAAGGGCACGCTCTGCAATTTTTTCATAACGAGCCTTCTTATCACGGATACGCTCGCCTTCCAACTCCTTTATAATTCCGAAGTTGACATTCATTGGTTGGAAATGTTTGCTGTCCGCATGAGTGATGTAATGAGCTAGACTTCCAATCGCTGTTGTCTCTGGGAAGATTGCTTCACTTTCACCCTTAAAGAGTCGAGCCGCGTTAATCCCCGCAACTAAGCCTGATGCTGCTGATTCAACATAGCCTTCCACACCCGTCATCTGACCAGCAAAGAAGAGATTTGGTTGCTTCTTAGAACGATAGGTCTGTTCAAGAAGATTTGGTGAATCCATGTAAGAATTGCGGTGCATGACACCATAGCGAACAAACTCAGCATTTTCAAGACCTGGAATCATTTGGAAAACACGCTTTTGTTCTCCCCATTTGAGGTGGGTCTGGAAACCGACGATATTGTAGAGGCTACCAGCCGCATTGTCCTGACGAAGTTGGACAACCGCGTAAGGTGTTTTGAATTCGCCATCACGAGGTCCTGTGTAGTCGTCTGGATACTCAAGTCCGACTGGCTTCATCGGACCATAAAGCATGGTTTTAATGCCACGTTTGGCCATGACTTCGATAGGCATACATCCTTCAAAGTATTTTTCTTTTTCAAAAGAATTGAGCGGTGCTTCCTCCGCATTGACCAAGGCTTCATGAAAATCCATAAACTCTTGTTTAGTCATAGGGGCATTGAGGTAGGCCGCCTCTCCCTTGTCATAACGAGACTTGAGATAAACCTTGCTCATATCAATGGTGTTGACATCGATAATAGGCGCTGCCGCATCGTAGAAATAGAAACCATCGCCGTCATTAAGGGCATGAATCTTTTCAGCCAAAGCATCACTGGTCAAGGGACCAGTCGCCACAACTGTAATAACATCTGTCGGCAATTCTGTAATTTCATCACGAACCACTTCAATCAAGGGGTGGTTGGCAACTTTTTCGGTTACCATTTGGGAGAAACCATCGCGGTCAACCGCAAGGGCACCACCTGCAGGAACACGTGTAGCCTCAGCAGATTCCAAGATAACAGAACCCAAGCGACGCATTTCTTCCTTGAGGAGACCCACTGCATTTGTCAAAGCATCCCCACGAAGAGAATTGGAACAAACCAACTCTGCAAAATTGTCTGTTTTGTGCTGAGGTGTTGACTTGACACCACGCATTTCATAAAGTTTAACTGGAATACCACGTTCTGCGATTTGGTAGGCTGCTTCTGACCCTGCCAAACCAGCACCGATAACATTGATATAAGATTGAGACACGACACTAATACCTCTTTGGGTGGAACCTAAGTTCATATCAAAACAAGGCACTGGCTTGTTTAACACCCACAAATCTTTCTATTTTTTCTTCTACTAGTATAACAAAAAAAGGGAAGAAGGCAAACTTCCCTGTTTAGTCATTTTCTTGATGTAAAGAGATAGTGAGTATTCCAATTAAAAATCAATTATATGCTACTCTATAAAATCTCTTCCACGTAACGGATCGATAGGGACTGTTATTCTATCTCTTGCTATAACCGTATTATCTAAAACAGCATAACATTCAACATAGTGGTCTCCTTTAAACTGAGAATCTTCGTGATGTTTTATTTTACCTGAAAAAATAGCACCACGCTCACAATTTCTTCTAATCGCCTCAGCTCCAATATTTCTTACTTTCCAATAATATTTAACATCAGACAAAAGATTATCTGGAATATCTGATTTTATAATTTCAAAATCAAGAGATTTTCTATTTTTAATCTTAAATCTACTTTTTAAAAAGTCTGAAAGAAGTGCTTTTCGAAAACCATCTTGTGTAATTTCACACTCCAAAACAATATTATATTCGATATTAACATTAAACAATTCATCAATAAATTCTTCATTCGAAGCTCGATTTGTTGTAGAAGTGGATTGAGCGAATTTTCTACCAAATAGCTGTCTATAAACTTCAGTAAGTTTCTCTTCTGAAGCGTCTTCTATTTTCTTTAGAGCTTGCTTAGCTTTATTGACAAATTTTGCTCCATCATTATTATAAATCTTTTGATTACTACCTAAAGCATACCAATACTCTCTATTTTTATCTTGGTTTGAAAAGTATTCAAAAATATCTTTCAAGAGAATATTGTAATCAGAGTAATATATTTCAGAAATACCTTTATCATCAATTAAATCAGATATCAAAGTATCTATCAACAACCCCTTAAATGAAAAGCCCATATGATTTTTCCATTGTCGTATGAGCCTTGTTAAGTTAGAAAAATGATTATTAAAATTCGAATTTAAAGATTTAGATTTTTCAATTTCAGGCTTTGGTTTAGTAGTTTTCCAAGAGCCTCCGTTACGAGAATCAGGATATTTAAAATTACCATCAGATTGTTCGAAAGCTGGAACTAACTCAATTTTTCCACCATCCGAAAAATCAATAACAACGACCTGTCCGTCTCCTTTTATTTTTGTATTTGGGTATCTTTTTAGTAATTCGTTTTTTATTTCCTGTAGAAGTGCTGATTGACCATTACCCTCATAAGAATCAAATCGTCTATACACTTCTGAGGGTAGTGAAAAAATATAATCAAAATCACTAACATTTCGAACAGCCGTCGTTCTCCCCACACTACCAACAATCAAACCATTGTCAATTTCTTCATCTTCAAGCTCATCTAAGGAATAGTATTTTCGATTAAGTCGTTTCGTAATCTCTTTTAATCTATTCTTCCATTTTTCCCATTCCTCGTCCGTCATGGGGAGTTCGTCTTCGCAAAATTCTTTAAAATCATTAGATAAAGACATTACTCTTCCTCCTTAATTTCCATCAATTCTTTTGGAATAAAGTATCTATAATCTTCCTCATAATCATTATCTTTTCTCGATTTTATTAGTTTTGAAGCCTTGGATACATTTTTGGGAGAAGCATTAGAAAGTTGACTATAAGTAGCATCTCTTCGAAATTTTAATTCTTCGAAAGATTCTTGGATTTCACTTGATGGTTTTCCATTGTAAACCACCTCAGATAAAAGAATTTCAGCTAACACTTTAAGATTCCAAAGCTCATCAACAGATTTCCTCTCCAAAGCTAGTCGTTCCTCAAAGTTAAACTCCTTGGTGATGCTAAAAATTATTGTAGTGACTAATGATAAAAATGCTGTAACAAGCTTTATCCAATATTCATCAAACCAAAGTATTCCAACTAAGCCAGAAGAGACAACTCCAGAAATGATTATTATTGCTATTCTAAACCATCGAATATAGCTTTCTAACTCGTCCATTCTAACCGCATGAATTTTATGAGTCCAACCTACATTTACTATAAATTTTTTAAGTTGAAAGTGTAATTTTTCTTGATTTTTCGACATTAAACCTCCTCCTTACTATTTTTGCTTATCTTGGTATGTTTCCCAAACAAATGACACTACCGTTAATGCAGATCCTACAACAACTGAAGCATACCTTGGTGGCAATTCTATAAAGTTAGCTCCCTTACCATGACCATCACCTTTATCATTTCTAAGACTGTTAATACCCTTGATAATTTGATTCAAACTACTTAGAACTAGCTTTACATCTTGATTATTTTTTGCTGAAATATTTTCATTAGAATCCAAGTTTAAAAATTTAAAGACTTTCTTTTGCAAAGTTGCAATATCATTAGAATTAGAATACTCAATTTTTTCATGTTCTAAAATATGTTTAAAACATGATTCCAACAATTCCTTAGCTTTTCCAATAGCGTCCGCTGGAGAGCGAGAAATCATTTCATTCATAATCCCCATTTGCTTATCTATATAGTCGCTATCAAAATAGTCAGATAAAGATTCAGCAACATTATTTAAGTAGGCCATTTGTGAGACTTCATACTTCGAAAGTCTCTCTTTCAATTTCAATGCCTGAGAGTTCCTCTCTTCAGTTTTCTCGTAATATGAGTCAGGAAGGTCTTCATAATATCTAAGTAAATCTAAAGCTAATTTTAAAACCAGTTCATCTGGTTCGTTATCTACAAAAGCCTGTAAAGCTTTCCCTTTTGAACCTCCATATTTCTCTTGAATATTTACTCCTACTGAATTAAAAGTAAAATTAGCAAAAGTAGAGTTAGAAAAATTTAATACATAACCGTCACTATTAAAAAATACTTTTATAAAACTCTTATCTTGAAAATTTAATTCCATATCAAGTTCCCTAGATTTAAAACATCAACTCGCTTCAAACAAATCCAGTTGACCAAAACTTTCTTCGAGTTTCTGTTGCTTTGCAATTACATCACTATTTCGTAAATCTGACACTAACTTTTCAGCAATATACCACATCATTACTGGTGGAATAGCATTCCCCAGCATTCTATATTGAGCACCTTCTGAACCAAGCAATTCATAGTTTTCTGGAAACGACTGAATACGTGCAACCTCTCTTGGAGTATAGCGACGGTAACGTCCATTTTCTAACAAAACAGGGTCAGTGCTATTTAAGGATACTTTTGCTAAATGAGAACTAACCGTATTACTCGGCTGTTCAATGTCTTGTGCTCGTCCTTTATTCATTTTTTTGCCAGATTTACTATTTAGCATTCCTTGCACAGCCCTCTCGCTAAAATAATACTTTTCATCAATATCTTGCTGAAGAATTACTTTTAGTGGTGTATAATCTTCTACATTTTGAATAGGCTCTTCAGGAAATTCAAAAGTAAAATTCAAATCCTTTCGAATACCAACAATAAACACTCGCTCTCTCTTTTGCGGAACGCCGTATTTGGTGGCTACGCAAAGTTTATAAGAAACATTATAACCAGCTTTTTCGAACTCTTCAATAATTAGAGGAAAGGCTTCTTTATTGTTTGCAGACAAAATTCCCTTAACATTTTCGGCAAAAAATGCTTTTGGTTGATGAGCTTTTAACACTCGCACCATCTCAAAAAACAATGTCCCTTTTTCGTCTTTTATTCCTAAGCGTTTCGGATTTTGAGCACTAACAGAAAATGATTGACAAGGAAAACCTCCCGTTAAAATATCGAAAGATGGGATTTCATCTGATTTTATTTCTCGGATATTTCGATTGTCTGGAGTAACACCAAAATTCTTTTCAAACATTTTATTGGCACTGTCTTCAATATCATTTGCATAGACAATCTCAATTTGATTATCGGCATAATGTTTACCTAAAAAATCAAATCCACCAGCAAAACCAATATCCGTTCCACCTCCTCCACTAAAAAGAGAGGCAATTTTTAGTTTCTTCAAATTAAATTCTCCTCAAAGCCAACTGACGATGAAAAACGGACATCATATCCATCTTTTCTCTCAATCAGAAGCATCTTCTCATTTTTGACTAACTCATACAAATTCTTGATAATAAACAATTTTTTGCTATGTTTAGAAATCTGCAAACGATAAATATAGTATCTATCACGCACAGATTTAGCAGTTCGCCATTCGTTCGGTGTGATATGAAACGAATTAAAAGTAATAGAAGCATTGCTGACAGTTGTTTTGACTTCAATATACTTTCTCAGCTCAGAATCATCACACTCAAAAGATTGAACATCGTAGCCGACACCAAACTGTGTTGGAATAAAATTCACCAGATGGAGCAACTGTTCTTGCCCATGTTCTCGTAATTTTTGTTTTTCATGATTGATAACAATAGCTTCTCCCGAACTCCCTACAACAGCGGTAGAGATTTTCTCGCTGTATTCGATGTGTTCAGTTAGATGTCCGATAATATCTGTTTTCTCTTCAGTAAAATCAATATCACTTGGAAGGTAGAGATTAAAGTTTGTCCTAAAATCAATATCTCCTAAATCACGATTGACATATTCGAACCAAGCACTTCTAAAATTTCGAACATCTTCAATTGTTGTAGAAGCATTTCCAATAAATTGAGCATAGCCATCAAAGGTAGCATCTGATTGCAAAAAGTCATTTATTGCTTGCTCTTCCATAGAATTTATTTTATACCTACCACCTTGAACAGTTAGTAAACTCGCTATAACCATGTAATCTAAAATATCTTTGGCATATCGAATAACATCTCCTTTAGTATCGTAAGCTACTTTAGACGCTCTATTCTCTTTGATACGATTCCATATTTCCAAAACAGGCTCTCTATCACGAGTACATCTCAAATCATTAAAGATACAATGGGCGACTTCTTCATCGGTGAGGTAAATAGTTTTTTCTTCAGCTTGTGAGGCTTCTGTAAATAGTTCCAGTAGATACTGAGCTGGCTTAAATTGAACTCCGATTTGACAAAGTTTAACAATCTCGTTATCTTTTAGATGCCCACCAGGATATTCAAAATTATACAAAAAGGTTTTAAAAAAGCGAATAAGGTCTTGGTCTTCAGTCAATTCCTTAGCCCTATTTCCTGAATAGACAAAGCCCTCTTTCTCAATCATCATTCCAAACAAAGAAGAAATCTCTGTTCGCCAGTTATTGATTGTTTTCTCTGTTTTATCTGCATTTCCTGCATATTGTTTGATAATGTCATTTAGTTGCTGACTAAATTCCTTTTTAGGCAATATTCCCAAATAAGAAATATTCGTTGCCATATAAACAAGTACATTTTCGACATCATTTTTAAAACGAGGTCTTGGGTGATGTAGTCTAAAATAATATTTCTCTGGAACTTGATACATAGTTATTCTTCGTTATTTTTTAAATATTTCAGTAAATTGTTTGCAATCTGCTGAGCCATTAAAGGAGGAACAGCATTACCAACTTGTCTAAATTGCTGTGTTTTACTTCCGTAAAAGATAAAATCATCTGGAAAAGATTGTAGACGAGCAGATTCCCTCACTGTTGGCACACGATTATACTTATAGTGGAAATGATGTCTATGCCCCGTATCAATCGTAGGAGCTGGCTTCCAACTAGCAAATCGTGTCCAAGCGACATTAAATTTTCTTGTTTCTCGTAATTCCTCTGGGAGATTTTTATAATTTCCACCGTCAGGGACAAGGGCAATTGTACTTATCACTTTTTCTGAATGCTTGGCTGCAACGTGGTTCAAAACCACGTTTGAACGTTTTCGCATTAGTTTTTGATAGTCATTTTGTGGTTCTGAAACATAAGACATTTCTATCTCGCCAAGTTCATTTTCTAATGTTGGTAAATCAGAAATTGCCATCTCTGTTGTAATGATTGTTCCCAATGCTTCAGGATATTCAAATCCATCATTCCTCGTCCCCACAAAAATAACACGTTTTCTATTTTGAGGAACTCCATAGTCAGAGGCCAGCAACACTTTAAACTGAACCTTATAACCCATTTTCGAAAATTCTTCTATGATAGTATCTTTTATTTGCCCTTTAAACAAACTAACAATCCCAATCACATTTTCAATGACAAAAGCAGTTGGCTTTATTTCTCGAACCAATCGAATATAAGACAAATAAAGTTTGTTCCTTGGATCATCAAATTTTCTAGGTCCAGAAAGCGACATCCCCTGACAAGGGGGACCACCTACAATTATGTCAATTTTTTGTTCTCCAATTATTGGTTTTATATCTTCCTCATAAGATATATTCGCAATATCTCCACATAATATTTCTGAATTCTGATGATTTTTTTGAAAGGTTTCTAAGGCTTTTTCGTCATTATCAATTCCTAATAGAACATTAAATCCAGCCATCTCGAATCCATAAGATAGACCACCTGCTCCTGAAAATAAATCTACAATGTTATATTTTTTCAACTGATAAACTCCACACTATTTTCTCATATATAATTATACCATACTGCGTACTTAAAAATAATTCTAATAGAGTACATTATATATATTCAACGTAAACTGAATGAACATTGTTTTTATTTATTCACTACTCAATCAATTCTATGATTTAGACTCCGAATATTATCATCACTAATTAAGTTAAACAGAAACAGACAGAATTATTAAATCCTGTCTCCCTTTATTGTTGTTCTTCCCAGTCATGGTAGGCTGCGTAAAGCTGGCTCTTATTCCACTGGTAAAACTTAGCTACTTCCTTGATAGCTTGATTTTTCTTCATGCCTTGCTGGATACGAGTTTGGATTTCTAAGAACAAGTCTTCCTCGTCTTTTTCTTCTACATCCTGACTGGCACCTTCAACGATGAGAAGGCATTCTCCCTTAAGTGGCGTTTCAGCGATGCTTTCCAGCAATTCAGAAATTGTACCTCTTTGGTATTCTTCATAGATTTTGGTCAATTCTCTAACCAAGACCACCGAGCGGTCGCCATAAACTGCTAGCATATTTTCTAACGTATCTGCCACACGATGGGGCGATTCATAGAAAATCTGAGTTTCTGGATAGTCTTTTTTCGAGTCGAAAAATTGCTTTTGCTGGCCTGATTTTCTCGGTAAAAAGCCGTAAAAGATATGTGGCTGTGGCGCTAAACCACTGGCGATCAAGGCAGAAATTCCTGCAGAGGCACCTGGAACAGTCACAACCGCAATTTCTTCCTCAATGGCTGCCTTAACCAAATCATGACCAGGGTCTGAGATGCTAGGCAGACCCGCGTCGGATACCTGAGCAATGCTTTGTCCTGCTTTCAGGAAACCAATCAAATCAGGAATTTTTTCCTTGGCATTGTGCTCATGAAAACTAATCTGCTTAGTAGAAATGTCAAAATGCTTGAGCAGAAGCCCTGTATTGCGCGTGTCCTCAGCCGCAATCCAGTCCACTTCTTTCAAGGTTTGGATGGCTCGAAAGGTCATATCATCTAGATTGCCAATCGGCGTTGCCACTAGGTACAGCTTGCCATAGGGAGACTGCCCCTTAAAACTTTTTTGAATCTGCATGCCTACTCCCTGTATAACAACTCGTCACAGAACATACATTCCTCGTCCTGCTCTCGACGTTGTCCATAAAAATCATTACATACGTGAAATCCATCACGGTAAATGCGACGGACACTTTCGCGAACATGTTTGGCCTTGACAGGAGCATCTGCTTCCACCTCACCCAAGCGTTCGCGCAACTTACTATTTTCCAAGCGAAGAGCTGTATTTTCCTCTACCAGGCTCTTGAGATTTTTCTTGATGGCTTCCACATCGGCTAAGGTTACCAATAACTGTTGAGAAAAATCATCCAGCGCGTCAAATAATTCTTTTTTGTCCATAAAACAGCCCTTTCCTTTCTTTATCGTTCATTTTGAGTTTACATTTCTTTCAAGACCAGATATTCCATGGCATTTTGAAAGCTGACATTAGCTTGCCACATTTTTCTAGCTTCTAGCAAATCTTGTAGAATCACTCTTACTCTTGCTTGTAGGATATCTTGCCCACAGAGGACTTCAAGAATCCGTAAAACCTGATCTTGTTTTTCCTTATCATCTGCCAAGCTAGCTAGTTTGGCAACTTGCAAATAACTTTCCTTTTTCTTAGCCACTAACCAAGTCAGCAGGCGTTCACTTTCATCAACCAAGGTCCAAAAACTTGCCTGATTGGCTAACTTTTCTGCTTCAGCTCGCGATTGACTAAACTGGGCTAAAAGAGTTGCTTTTTTCTTGATCAGACCTGCTTGTTCTAATTGATGGATGAGTTTTTCTTCTTGCTTTTTAAAGTGGAAAATCTGGGTTCGACTGCGGATTGTCGGTAAAATCTTTTCCTCATCACTGGTCAAGAAGAAAATGTAAATCTCACTCTGGGGTTCTTCGATGACCTTGAGCAGAGAATTGGCTGCGTTGGGATGCATTTTCTCAGCTTGCTCGATAATAAAGACCTGCTGCTGGCTTTCAATCCCTGCTTGAGAAAACTGCCCCACCAATTCTCGAATCCGTTCTGTCTTAATGACCTGATTGACTGGCTTAATCAAGGTGACATCGGGAAATTCTCCCTGTGCAATCAGCTTACAATTTCGGCATTTCTCACATGGTAAAACACCTACTTTATCTGTACAAAAGAGGCTCTTAGCTAAAAATTGCGCCATTTCCAAGCTTCCAAAGAAACCTGAAAAGAGGTAGGCATGATTGAGCTGGTCTTGTTCTAGGATACGGACAAAGCGGTCAAACTGATCTGGCTGCCAGGACTTTAGTTGATCTTGTTTCATTTGGCCAAGCCCATTCTATCAAACAAGACAGCCTTGGTAGTTTCCACAACCTGCTCCAAAGGGAGACTCGCATCAATCTTGACAATGCGATTTCCTTCTTTATCCAGAATAGAAAGGTAGCCTTGACGAACTTTTTTATGCAAGTCCAACCCTTCCAAGTCCAAACGATTGACCTCACGATTGCTATTAGCAGCGATACGAGCCAGTCCTTCTTCCACCTCGATGTCAAAATAGAGGGTCAAATCAGGTTTGAGGCCATCTGTCGCAAACTGATTGAGCCAATCAATGGCGTCAATATCCAAGCCACGACCAAATCCTTGATAGGCAACGGAACTATCGATGAAACGATCCATAACGACCAACTTGCCAGCTTCAAGGGCTGGAAGAACCTTTTCCACCAAATGCTGTCTGCGACTGGCAATATAGAGAAGGAGCTCTGTTTTAGAATCCATCTGAGTATGACTTGGATCCAAAATCACTTGACGAATCTTCTCCCCAATCAAGACTCCACCAGGTTCACGAGTCGTCAGCACCTCTACTCCTTTTTTCTCTAAAATTGGAAGCAGAGCCTCTAAAACACTGGTCTTTCCTGCTCCCTCCGGTCCCTCAAGAGAGACTAAAAATCCTTTTGACATGTCTAACTCATTTCTTTTTTACTACTTCTATTCTATCAAAAAAATAGGTGTTTGTGACAATCTTTTTTTCTTCTCATTTCAACCACCATAAAAGAGGTAGACAAATCCACCTCTTATTTACCAAGTTTTTTAGTTCGTTTGTAGGCTTTAGTGACTGCATCCATGACCGTTCCTCGAAAAGCATGCGCTTCTAGGCTGGCTACACCAGCGATAGTCGAACCACCTGGGCTACAAACTTGGTCTTTCAAAACCCCAGGATGCTCTTGGCTTTCTAAGACCAATTGCCCAGCTCCTACCACGGTTTGAGCTGCCATTTTCAATGCCGTTTCTCGTGGCAATCCCGTCTGAACACCTGCATCTGACAAGGCTTCGATAAAGAGATAGACAAAGGCTGGTCCACAACCTGCAAGACCTGTCGCTGCATCGATTAATCCTTCCCCAAGTTCAACCAAGAGACCAGCCTTGGCTAAAAGCTGACAAAAGAGGTCACTGTCCTCAGCCCTACAATTAGGAGACAAGGCATAACTAATCACTCCTTGACCAATAGAAGCAGGGGTATTTGGCATCATACGAATAATTCGGTGTTGGCTTGGGATAAGACTTGCTAGTTTTTCTAAAGTCAATCCAGCTGCCATGGAAATCAAAAGAAGACTTGCTCTTTTTTCAAGGATAGTCTGGTATTGAGAAAGCAGTTCAGAAAACTGAGCAGGCTTAACTCCTAGAAAAATCACATCTGCTTCTGCGAATATTTCTTCATTGCTGGAAGCCTGACCACCGAAGTTGGCGATGAAATCATCTACCTTGGCTTGGCTACGATTGGCAAGGAGAATCTGAGCACCCGTCTTGGCCTGCAAAACAGCCTTGGCCAAGCTAGCACCCATATTCCCCAAACCGATAAATCCAATCTTCATCTCTTACTCCCTTATCTGTCCGTCACCCGTAACCACATACTTGTAGCTAGTCAACTCTTTCAAGCCCATTGGACCACGCGCGTGTAGTTTCTGAGTAGAAATTCCCATCTCACATCCAAGACCAAATTGTCCCCCATCTGTGAAACGAGTTGAGGCATTGACATAAACCGCTGCAGAGTCCACTTGATCTGTAAAGTAAGCCGCAGCTCCAGCATTTTCCGTCACAATGGCATCCGAATGATGGGTACTGTGGGCTTCAATATGCGCGACCGCTTCTTCTAAACTGCTCACAACCTTAACTGCTAGGACATAGTCTAAAAATTCAGTGTCAAAGTCTTGGGCCTCAGCTGCTTGACCTGAAACAAACTGACTTGCTTTCTCATCCAAGCGGAATTGAATCGGTTCCAGTCCAGCTTCTTTTCTATCTGTAATCAAAACTTGCTCCAAGCGAGGAAGGAAATCTTCTGCCTTGGCTTCATGAACAAGTAGAACCTCCATAGCATTGCAGACAGAAGGACGACTGGTTTTAGCATTGTTGATGATAGACAGGGCCTTGTCTTCATCGGCATCCTTATCGACATAAACATGGACAATCCCAGTTCCTGTCTCGATAACAGGTACAATCGCATTTTCGACCACCGCATTAATCAAGCCAGCTCCTCCACGAGGAATAAGAAGGTCTAGATAGCCCTTTGCCTTCATCATGGCGTAGCTACTTTCACGGCTAGTATCTTCCACTAGTTGAATCACATCTGGGTGAATAGTCGTTGTCTCCAAGCCCTTCTTTAAGGCTGTGACAATGGCATGGGCTGTTTGATAGGCATCCTTCCCACTACGAAGAACAACCGCATTCCCACTCTTGATAGCCAGAGCAGCCGCGTCAGACGTCACATTTGGACGACTTTCATAGATAATACCGATAACACCCATAGCCACACGTTTTTTGGTGATCACTAAGCCATTTTCAAGCTGACTTGTTTCTAAAACTTCACCGATTGGATCTGGTAAAGCAACCACTTCACGAATCCCAGTTGCCATCGCTTCTATGCGCCCTGCATCCAAATAAAGACGATCTAGCATCACATCTGAGATTTTCCCCTTAGCCGCTTCCATATCGAGGGCATTTGCTGCTAAAATCTCCTCAGTAGCAGCCACTAAGTGATTAGCCATGGCTAGCAAGGCTTGGTTTTTCACCTCTTCACTAGCTGTATTGATCGATTTTTTAACAGTCTGTACCTGTTCAAATTGTTCTTGTGTACTTACCATAGTTTACCTCTAAAATTCTGTAAAGAGTAGTTGGATTTCAGGAGTAATGGAAATCCAGTCGTCACGATGAATCAAGACTCCCTTGGCTTTTTGAGAACGCAACATATCCTCCAAAGCAGATGCTCCAAATTGTACGCGTCCTTTTCCAAGCGATTTTCCACTTTCCTTGTCAAATACTGTCACGATATCACCGTATGAAAAGGCTCCTTCTGCTTCAACAATACCAGATAAAAGGAGACTCTTACCATGTTGAGAGAGAGCTTCTGCAGCCCCTTTATCAACCCAAATAGAACCTTGGCTCTGAGCATAAAAGGCCAGCCATTGTTTCTGGGTACGAAGTCCCTTCTCTTGAGCAACAAAGTAGGAACCATCCTTGGTCTCCTCAGCTGCCTCAATCATGGCATCTGACTTCAAGGATGAGCAGATATAAACAGGAACTCCTGATTCCGTCGCGATAGTTGCAGCTTTGATTTTTGTAAGCATACCCCCAGTTCCGTTTGAAGAACCAGCACCACCAGCCATATCAATAATCTCACGATTGATAGTCTCGATTTTCTCCAAGCGTTTGGCTGTTGGATCTGAATTAGGATTTCCTGTATATAGACCGTCTACGTCTGTCAAGAGAACTAAAAGGTCTGCTTGGACCATGGCTGCTACCTGAGCACTTAGAGTATCATTGTCCCCAACCTTGAGCTCATCAATAACGACACTGTCATTCTCATTGATGATAGGAATCGCGCCACGGCTAAGTAGAACTGACAAAGCCTGATGGGCATTCTTATAACGACGCTTATCCACAAAATCATCCTGGGTCAGCAAGATTTGTGCAGAAACGATTTGACGCAAGAGAAGATTGGTCGTGTATTCTTCCAACAAAAGGCCTTGCCCTACCGCTGCTGAAGCCTGTTTATCAGCAATCTTAGTCGGACGCTTTTTAAATCCTAAGGCCCCAAAACCTGCCGCAATGGCACCTGACGATACCAAAATCAATTCATGACCAGCCTCGTGCAACATAGCCAACTGCTGAGTAATAGCCTTTACCTTACTACGTGATAAACTTCCATCCTCATTCGTCAGAGAAGAAGTCCCCACCTTAAAGACAATCCGTTTGTATTTCATAGTCTCACTCCGATTCTTCATATTTATCCATTATAACATGAATGGCAGGAAATAGAAAAGAGTTGATAGGAAAAAGAAGGCCCTAAAACCTTCTTTTCTACTACTGTTCTGATTCCGATTTGTTTGCAGTCGTTTCAGATTTTTTTGAAGTTGATGATGTCAAATCTTGACTAGTTGAAGAACTTTCAACACTTTCATGTTGACTCGTTTCTTTATTTTCAAGATCCTTTTTCACTACTTCTTTGGATTCTTTTATTTCTGAATTACTTGTAGTTCTAATTGTAGCAGATTTCTCTACCGGAACATCCACTAACCAGGCACCACTTGAATCAACAGTATAGCCTTCTGGTGTCTTACCGTTCACAAGCAATTGACCATTTTCTTTCAAGAAGTACCATTTATCCTTGTCCTTGATCCAACCCACAGCTCGTGAACCGTCTTCCTTGTAGAAATACCAATCATTTGCCTTTTTAAGCCAGCCTTGCTTCATAGCTCCTGAATCTTCCAGATAATAATGTTGACCTGCAACTTCTATCTCACCTGTCTTCATGATACCAGTAGAATCCATATAGTACCAGGTTTCTTTATCTTTTACCCAGCCCGTTTTCATTTCCCCTGATTGAGCAAAGTAATACCATTGCCCCTTATATTGAAGCCAACCTGTCTTCATAGAGCCATCAACATCCAAATAATACCACTGTTCTTTATCTTGAATCCAACCAGTTTCCATCTGGTTTTCTTTGTTAAAATAATACCAGATTCCAGCGATTTTCTTCCAATTTTTTGCAGCGGCACCAGAGTCTGTCAAATAAAACCAACGATTGTTCCATTTTTTCCACTGATTATATAACAGGATTCCCCTTTGATTAAAATAGTACCATTCACCTTCGATTTCATTCCAACCGACAGCATACTCTCCTGTAGAATCAGGTGCTTGATACCACCAGTTTCCATAAGCACTCTTATGCCAGCCAGCTTGAAAACTTGGAATCGGCTTGTAGGATGTTGAAATGTTTACTAAACCGTCTTGTCGAATATCAAAAACTGTCGCATCATAGTCTTTGCTGGCTGCGTTTATATGTTGAATTCCCATTGATTCAAGCCAGCTAATATATTCCCTATTTATTTCTTGACCGCTATCATACGAACCAATTGGTGAGGAGGAAGTTTGAACAATTATCTCAGGAGACAAATTTCTTATAAAATTTTTTGTATTAGAATTTTTTGTATCTAAATGATGGTTAAACTTCATCAAATCAACTTTTCCAATGAGAGAACCGTACTTGTCTTCTGCTCCATGAACATTATCTAAGTCGCCCCCAAGATAAATTTTCTTGCCATTGACTTTTACCACACTAATCAAGGAATTGGAATTATCATCCCAAACAGGTTTAAGATTTCCATTCTCATCATATTCATTTTCATAATTATAGAGCTGAATATCCATGTCCCCAAACTGAAAATGAGCATCTCCTTGTGTGATGTTTTGAATCACTGAAACACCTTTTTCTGTGGCAGTCTGTAAAACCTTATCATAGCCATACAGATTATCCCAAAGACGTTCAGGCTTAGTAATACGATTATCACTATATTTCTTAAGATAGACTCGGTCAACTGGATAGGTAGACAGTAATTCATCAACATTTCCAATATGGTCACTGTGGGTATGGGTTACCAAAATAAAATCAAGTTTTTGGACACCCAATTCCTTCAAACGACGAAAGACACGGTCTGTTAGAACATGCTTATAAGTTGTATTGATACCCTGTCTCCATGGATAACGAGAATCACTTCCATCTGGGAAATCATAATCTTCTCCTGTATCCACCATGGCAAAATGTCCATTGCTTTCAAGAATAATCGCATCACTGCCACCTTCATGAACATTAATAAAGTGAATTTTATTTCCTGAACTTTCTTGAGCTTGAACATTTCCATACCATGACAAGCCTAAAAAAGCGCCCACAAGTGCTAAACTAGTTAATTTCTTTTTCATTCTTACTTCCTCAATCTCTCCAAAGTTTCCTTAAAAATATCTGGGATATCTGCTGTAAATTCCAAGGTCTCACCTGTTCTCGGATGGGTAAATCCTAGCGTCTTGGCATGAAGAAATTGTCCATGTCCTTTCAAAGTCTTGCGAGGACCATAGACTTCATCCCCAGCGACTGGATGGCCAATATAAGCCATGTGAACACGGATTTGATGAGTGCGCCCTGTCTCCAGTTGCAACTCCACTAAGCTATAATCGCCAAAGCGTTCCAAGACGTGGAAACGGGTAACTGCAGTTTTTCCTTTCGCAGTCACAGCCTGTTTCTTACGGTCTTTTTCACTACGACCAATCGGGGCTTCAATCACACCGCGATCATTGGGTAGATTTCCATGAACAATCGCCCAATATTTACGAAGAGACTTTTTATCTTTCAGTTCTTGGGCAAGTGCTAGATGCGCCTCATCGTTTTTAGCAATCATGAGAAGGCCTGACGTATCCTTATCAATACGGTGAACAATTCCTGGACGCAGAACCCCATTGATACCCGACAAGTCCTTAATATGATACATGAGGGCATTTACTAGGGTCCCACTGGTATGACCAGCACTCGGATGCACAACCATCCCCTGAGGTTTGTTAACGACAGCCACATCCTCATCTTGGTAGACGATTTCTAGCGGAATATCCTCAGCTACATACTCTAATACCTCTGGTTCTGGCACATGGTAAGTGACGACATCGCCCTCTTGGACCGTGTACTTAGCTTTCTTGACTTGACCATTGACCAAGACCTGGCCTGATTTGATTTGTTCATTCGCGAGACTGCGTGATAATTCTGTCAAATCCGACAAAGCCTTATCTAAACGCAGGCCACCAGTTTCAATTTTAATTTCCATTTATTTCCTCTTTTAACATTGCAATCAATAAAATAATCACTCCAACAGTCAGATAGCTATCTGCCACATTGAAAATTGCAAAATTGATAAAGTCCACATGAAACATATCCACAACAAAGCCCTGACTGATTCTGTCAATAAAGTTTCCAAGACCTCCAGCGATGATTAAGGTTAAGCCAATCACCATCCAGATTGAGTCCTCCATGTGTTTATGTAGATACCAGATGGCACCTACCACGACAACCAGAGTAATGACAGCAAATAACAACTGCTGATCTTGTAAGATAGAAAAGGCTGCCCCTCGATTTTGCAGGTAGGTCAAGCTAACGAAATTGGGAATCCAAGAGCGCACTTCACCCAGTGGAATCTGCTGGACGATATAGGATTTTACCAACTGATCCAGCCCAATCAAAAGCAGTACAATGACTGCCACTATTCCTCTTTTTTTCATGATTTCCTCTTTTGATTAAAATATTCTTGCATGACTTCTACGAAGAGAGTCCCAGCTTGACTGAGTTCCACTTCCTCACGTTTGACATAAACCATGCGGTTATCTAAATTATCCTTGAGACGAATAACTGTAATGCCATTGACACTGTCACTATCTAAAAATCCAGACCCTGTCGCATAAGCGTCCGTCCGCTCTAAAATACCATTCAAGGTAGCGCGGTCTGTCACATTAAACATCTGTGAGCTAGCACTAGTATCGACAAAATTCTCCGAATAATAAAGGTACTCGTCTTTCTCTTGGGTAAAACGAACTGTTGGTAGATCCGCTAAATCCTCCATGATCAATTCCTCTTTCTGAGCTAAAGGATGCCCCTCGCGAAGATAAATGTGGGTATGGAATGGAATCAATTCAATGACCTCCAGGCCTAACTTTTCAACCCGTTGCATAATCCCCTTTTTATTTTGATTGTTGAGGTAGATAATCCCAATCTCACTATGTCCCTGAGCTACTTCATCTAAAATTTGAACAGTAGTTGATTCAAAGATTCGGAAATTCTTATAGTCAGGATAGCGCTCTGAAAAGGCCGTAATGGTTGGTGGCAAAAAGTCATAGTGCTGACTAGCAATGGAAAATTCATCCTTTTCTTCTTCATGATTGGCATACTGATTTTGAAAAATATCAAATCCTTTAACCAATTCTTGCGCTTTTTCATAGAATTCCATACCACGACGAGTCAAGAAAGTCCCTGAGCTAGTCCGACGGAAAATCTTAAATCCCAATTCTTTTTCCAAATCACGAACAGAAATGGACAGACTCGGCTGACTAACATACATCTTTTCAGCAGCTTCACGGAAAGTACCGCTATTGGCAATAGCCACAACATAGCGTAATTGTTGAATGTTCATCTTCTACCCCCAACTTCTTTATCTTTTCATTATACCATATTTTAGAAGTTTTCCAAAAAGGAAAAAAGTCAGGAAACTTTCAAACCTAAACGAATACTATGACATCCCAATCCAAGAATTAGAATAACGTCTTTTTTCACTCCTCATCTGATTTCAAGCAAATAAAAACAGCAAATCTTCTTGATTTACCATTTATAATATGATACAAGAAAAGCCTCTAACATTTTCTTTTTCCCTATAAATCAACTAGAAAAAGTCTCTTCAATCCTATTAGCTATATCTGGATTTACTTCCCAGATACCAGCATAAGGTTGCTCAATATACTGCCTTTTCTTCTTAGTATATAGATAGACTACACTATCCTTTTCTTCATTCTGATGATAAAACTTGATAATGATGTAATCTTTAACATTTATCGGTTGATCATTTAAACTTTCTAAAGTTGTGGATTTTGACTGTTTCTGTATCTCCTCAATCAATTTTGAAATTTCTTCTCTCTTGTTGATAGTTTTAATATCTTCAGAGGTTTTTTTCTGCAGAGAAATAACAGAAATACTTTCAGGTTCAGGAAGAATAAGTTTTTTCTTACTGCCACAAGCAGATAGAACAAGAAAAGAGATTGAACAGACTATTATGGTGATAAGCTTTTTCATACAGGTTCAAATCCTTTCCATATTCCTGCTTTCCTACTTAGATACAGTTATAATATCAAACCTTAGTAATTTTTAGAATATCTTATTCTCTTATAAATTTCATGACTCTAAAAGCTCTACATTCAACTATTTTTTCATTATAAAATAGAGTAACCGACAAGTTCGCTTCGCACATTGGTTTTTAAAATATGGGTATCAGCGTGGGTATCAAAACAAAAAAATAGGCTCTCCGAAAACTCGGAAAGCCTTAGTTTATGCTACTTCTAGCTTCCTCGCCTTTACATTTCAAGGCTCGGGATAAAAAGGTTCACTGGACCTTTTTATTTAGCGATTGGGTAAACAGAAACTTGTTTTTTATCGCGTCCTTTACGTTCAAAGCGTACTACGCCTTCAACTTTAGCGAACAAAGTATCGTCTCCACCACGTCCAACGTTTACACCTGGGTAGATGTGTGTACCACGTTGACGGTAAAGGATTGATCCACCTGTTACAGTTTGTCCGTCAGCTGCTTTAGCTCCAAGACGTTTTGCTTGTGAATCACGTCCGTTTGATGTAGAACCTCCACCTTTTTTGTGGGCGAAAAGTTGCAAGTTGTTAAGAGTCATTTTTAACATAATGTTTTCCTCCGTGTTAGTTTTCTGTGATAACTCTGGTTTGGACGAACTCTGAAGAGTTCTCCGATAAGTTTGCCATACCTAAGAAAAATGATTCAAAGAACAACTGGGTCATTTCTCTCTGGTGTGAAGGAAGATCTTTTGGAATTTCAACCATCAGATAGCCACCTTCATCTTCGTTTAATTCTAGGATTGGTTCATAGCCTGCAAATTTCTCAATAGAATTGATAAAGTTAATGGCAAGCGTAGAAACCGATGCACACACGACATCTAAGCCGTATTCGCCACTCTCGGCGTGTCCAGTAATTTCCGCACTCCTCAGCTCGCCATCTTCGGCTCTCTCAAAGACTGCTTGTATCATGTGTTCTCCTTAAAATTAAGCGTTGATTGCGTTGATGACAACTTTAGTATATGGTTGACGGTGACCTTGTTTACGGTGGCTACCTTTTTTAGGTTTGTACTTGTAAGTAACAACTTTCTTTTGTTTTCCTTGTTTTTCAACAGTTCCAACTACAGTAGCTCCAGCAACAAGTGGAGTTCCGACAACAGTGTTTTCACCACCAACAAGAACAACTTCGTTAAAAGTAACTTCTTGACCAGCTTCCACGTTCAATTTTTCAACGTAAACTGCTTGACCAACTTCAACTTTAACTTGTTTTCCGCCAGTTTTGATAATTGCGTATGTGCTCATTATGCACCTCCTATGATTTTTATGGGTTTCCCCGAATTTTTTGTGAAGACTCGCCTAGCATCGTGGGACGAACCACTTAAACTTGAATAATCAAGCAACGATGTTCGTGCGGTTGCACAGGAACGTGCATAGTCAACTCTTCAAGTATAGCATATCTCCTGTTTTCTTACAAGTAATAACACCTAAAATGAATCTTTTTCTTTTACTTTTTTCCGCCACTTGGCAAAAAGTATGCTGAGGTAAAAAATACTCATCATAATAGGAACACCAAGAATGGTCTTTTCATGATAGAAAATCGTCAAATAGGCTGAAAAGACAACGCCAAGAACAAAACTACTAAGAAGGCTAACAAATATAAACCCTTCACGCAAAAAAGGAGTGTGTTTAGTTCGGAAATAATCTCCAAAAGCCAGCATGGTCCGTTTGATATTCCCTGTCATAAAAGCGTTATTATAGGCAATACCCGACACTTCTCCAAAAGCAGTTGTCACCAGTCCCATACAGAAAGCCAAAGGCGGTACTAGATAAATATTATCTACAGTTTGCGGCACAAAACCAATAATAATTGATAAGATTGCCAAAGGAATCAGTGACAGAATTGGCTTTTTCACAATTCTCAATTTTTCCTTATAAATCGTTAGTAAAAAGACTCCCATCATAAAAGCTAGTAAGGTCATTACTTTGGCACTGGCATCTGACACATTGTGTTGAATGAGTCCCACTGATAAAAAGACTACATTCCCAGTTTGTCCAGCTACAAGAGTATTCCCTCGCACAATAAAAGTATAGGCATCTACATAACCTGCACAAAAAGTCAAAAAAAGCGCTAGCCTCTTAGACTGACGTGATATTTTTCTTATAGGTAATAACCTCATTTTCCCTCCCATTTCATTTACTCATCTCATTATTGTACCACTTTCTTTGAAAAAGGCCTAGTAGCTTATTTGAAATTTTTTACCCTCTGTTGGATAGTCCCGTCTATCTATGTTATAATGAAAGAAGGATTTGAAATCGGAAAAGGAGTAACTATGCTTAAATTAGGTGTCATCGGAACAGGGGCTATCAGCCACCACTTCATAGAAGCAGCCCATTCCAGTGGAGAATACAAGCTGGTCGCAGTCTATTCTAGAAAACTAGAAACTGCAGCAACCTTTGCTTCTCGCTACCAGAATATCCAACTCTTTGATAAAGTAGAGGACTTCTTCAAGAACTCCTTTGATGTGGTCTATATTGCTAGCCCAAACTCCTTGCATTTTGCTCAGGCAAAAGCTACATTGTCTGCTGGTAAACATGTCATTCTTGAAAAGCCAGCTGTCACTCAACCACAAGAATGGCTGGATTTGATTCACACAGCTGAGAAAAATAATTGTTTTATCTTCGAAGCAGCTCGTAATTATCACGAGAAAGCTTTCACTACTATCAAAAACTTTTTAGCAGACAAGCATGTGTTGGGAGCAGATCTCAACTATGCCAAGTATTCTTCTAAGATGCCTGACTTGTTGGCTGGGGAGACACCAAATGTCTTTTCAGACCGTTTTGCTGGTGGAGCTCTTATGGATTTGGGGATTTATCCTCTCTACGCTGCCGTTCGTCTCTTTGGAAAAGCTAAGGATGCAACCTATCAGGCTCAACAGCTTGACAATAACATTGACCTAAATGGTGACGGAATCCTCTTCTACCCAGACTTTCAAGTTCACATCAAGGTTGGGAAAAACATCACTTCCAATTTTCCTTGCGAAATTTACACAACAGATGGAACCTTGACTCTCAACACGATTGAGCATGTTCGCTCGGCTATTTTTACCGACCACCAAGGCAATCAAGTCAACCTCCCTATCCAACAAGCTCCTCATACGATGACTGAGGAAGTCGCTGCATTTGCACACATGATCCAGAAACCAGATCTGAATCTCTACCAAACTTGGCTGGAAGATGCAAGTTCAGTTCATGAGCTACTATATACTATGCGCCAGACTGCTGGCATTAGATTTGAGGCAGAAAAATGAAAACCAAACTACCAACTGAATGGCAAGAACTGAGTGACCAACTCGGTTTCCAGGAATTCACCCCCATTCAAACTCAACTATTTGAGTCCCTTCTTGCTGGAGAAAACCTCCTAGGAGTGAGCCCAACAGGAACTGGTAAGACCCTAGCTTACCTTCTACCAAGTCTTCTCAGACTACAAAAGAAAAAAGCCCAACAACTCTTGATTCTAGCACCAAATACTGAGCTTGCTGGACAGATTTTTGATGTATGTAAAACGTGGGCTGAAGCTATGGGCTTAACTGCCCAACTCTTCTTATCAGGTTCGAGTCAGAAACGCCAGATTGAACGCCTAAAAAAAGGACCAGAAATTCTAATTGGAACCCCTGGTCGTATCTTTGAACTCATTAAACTGAAAAAAATCAAGATGATGAATGTGGAAACCATCATCCTAGATGAATTCGACCAATTACTAGATGATTCTCAGATTCACTTTGTTGAGAAAATCACTCACTACGCACCGCGTGACCATCAACTCGTCTACATGAGTGCGACGACCAAGTTTGACCAAGAAAAGATTGCGCCTAACACACGTACCATTGATCTTTCTGACCAAAAATTGGACAACATCCAACATTTCTATATGCAGGTAGATCAACGTCACCGAGTGGATATGCTACGAAAACTGGCTCATGTAGAGGATTTCCGAGGTCTGGTCTTCTTTAACAGCCTATCAGACCTTGGAAGTGCAGAAGAAAAACTACAGTATCGGGATATCTTGGCTGTTTCCCTCGCTAGTGATGTCAATGTCAAATTTAGAAAAGTCATCTTAGAAAAATTTAAAGACAAGCAACTAACCCTGCTTCTTGCAACTGACCTTCTGGCTCGTGGAATTGATATCGATAGCCTAGAATGTGTCGTAAACTTTGATGTCCCAAGAGATATCGAAACCTACACTCACCGTGCTGGACGTACTGGACGTATGGGCAAGGAAGGTTATGTTATTACTCTTGTCACTCATCCAGAAGAAATCAAAAAACTCAAAAAGTTTACAAGTTTACGTGAAATTGTCCTAAAAAATCAAGAACTCTATATCAAATAAAGCTCCGTTTGCTCTATGCCCATCAAGTGTATAGAGCTTTTTTATGTAAACAATTCTTCAATTTTAGTTCAATATCAGAAAAAAGAACCTTGCTACGCAAGATTCTTTTAGTGTCTGACTTAAATAATTGTTCTTCTGGGAACTAAATCGAATTAAGCTTCGATTTCTGTAACCATACCTGAACCAACAGTACGTCCACCCTCACGGATAGAGAATGTAGTACCTTGTTCTACGGCGATTGGGTGGATCAACTCAACGTCGATTGTCACGTTATCACCAGGCATTACCATTTCAGTACCTGCTGGAAGTTCGATTGAACCTGTAACGTCAGTAGTACGGAAGTAGAATTGTGGACGGTAGTTGTTGAAGAATGGAGTGTGACGTCCACCTTCTTCTTTAGTAAGGATGTAAACTTCACCTTTGAATTTAGTGTGTGGGTTGATTGAACCTGGTTTAGCGATAACTTGTCCACGTTCGATTTCGTCACGTTGAACACCACGAAGAAGGACACCTACGTTATCTCCGGCAAGACCTTCGTCAAGTTGTTTACGGAACATTTCAACACCAGTAACAACTGCTTTTTGAGTTTCTTCTTTGATACCAACGATTTCGATTTCGTCGTTGACTTTAACGATACCACGGTCGATACGTCCTGAAGCAACTGTACCACGTCCAGTGATTGAGAATACGTCTTCGACTGGAAGAAGCAATGGTTTATCAGTGTCACGTTCTGGTTCTGGGATGTACTCATCAACTGTGTTCATCAATTCCATAACGATGTCTTCGTATTTAGTGTCACCTTCAAGGGCTTTAAGAGCTGAACCTTGGATAACTGGAAGATCGTCACCTGGGAAGTCGTATTCTGACAATAGGTCACGGATTTCCATTTCAACCAATTCAAGCAATTCTTCGTCGTCAACCAAGTCAACTTTGTTCATGAAGACGATAAGGTGTTTAACACCAACCTGACGTGAAAGAAGGATGTGCTCACGAGTTTGTGGCATTGGTCCGTCAGTTGAAGCTACTACAAGGATAGCTCCGTCCATTTGAGCGGCACCAGTGATCATGTTTTTAACGTAGTCCGCGTGTCCTGGAGCGTCGATGTGAGCGTAGTGACGTTTTTCAGTTTCGTACTCAACGTGCGCAGTGTTGATTGTGATACCGCGTTCGCGTTCTTCTGGAGCAGCATCGATAGACGCATAGTCTTTAGGTTGGTTAACTGATGAAGGCAAGCGACGTGCCAAAACAGTTGTGATAGCTGCAGTTAGGGTAGTTTTACCGTGGTCAACGTGTCCGATAGTACCAATGTTAACGTGTGGTTTACTACGATCGTATTTTTCTTTTGCCATTTGAGTAAAAGCCTCCAATAAAATATATTTTATAGATAGACAGTAGGCAATACAGTCTAACTTTCCTTACTATTTTATCAAATTTCAGCTAAATTGCAAGTGTTTTACAAAGTTTTTGTGAATTATTCTTAATCTACTAATCTAAACGGTATTTCTACTCCCATCACTTCTTTAATGAAAAAGAAAAATCAGGAATTTCCTGATTTTTACTTAGCTAATTCTCTTTCTCGTTCTTTCATTATTTTATGATTTTCATACAAACGTGATAAAAACTTAGAAATTTCTTTTAAGATAGAATAGGTTGGTACTGCGACAATCATGCCAATGACACCATAGATATTACTTGATAACAAAAGTAATACTAAAATCGTAATTGGATGAACCTTCATCACTCCGCCAACGATTCGAGGGTAGAGGATATTCCCATCCACTTGCTGAATAATCAGCATGTAAACAACTGCAATCAGCATTCTATGAGGATCAGTAAAGACATTTGCGATAATCATCGGAACTAGACCAATACTTGGTCCTACATAAGGAATGAGATTGGCTAATCCTGAAAAGATAGCGAAAACCAAAGCGTATTTCAAACCGATTACGCTATATCCGATAAAGGCTAAACAACCAATAAAAATCGCATCAATGGCAACTCCACTAATATATCGAGCGATTGTAGCATTCAAATTTTTTAAAAGACCTGTAATATGCAACTTATCACGCTTTAAAACAGTACGTTCAAGCATCGGCAAGAATTTGTGACCATCTAACAAAAAATAAATTAAAAATACAGGGGTCATGATAATAATCAAAACAGTACTAAAGAGCGCAGATAGGACACTTCCAACACTATTGGTAACACTGTTTAGAATATTTTGTAGAATATCTACATAGGAGAGATTTAACTGTTGAATCGTCGCTTGAATATCTAAATTTTGAAAGGCTGGATAGGTAGATAAATCCACAATCAAATCTTGCAAACGACTATAAATTGTCTGACTTGTTGCTATCAAACTGGTCAACTGATTAATCAAAATCGGTAAGAGATAGACTACCCCAATAACTAGCCCCCAGACCAAGGCGCACAAGGTTAGTAGAATACCAATGATACGGTTAATTTTGAAATACTTTTGTAAAAAATTTACAATAGGATTGGTCAAATAATATAAAAAACCACCTAAAAGAAAGGGAATCATTATAGTGTTTGCGACACTTACAAAAGGCGTTATAATCCCACCCATCTGTCTCCATAAATAAAAGATGATGGTTAATAATAAAATCTCACTGGTCCAAAAAAATAATTTATTCTTACGAAACATGGGGTACCTCCATTCATCTATTTTACCACACTTTCAAAAAAGCTTCTTTCTTATATCATGAAACTGGGAATATTTTTTTCTTTATGATAGAATAAACTTACTATGAAAAAAATAATTTTAACTCTCCTAAGCCTTTCCGTCATTGGCTCAGCATCTACTGTTGCTGCTCAAGATTTTAATATTGCTGCTAAACATGCAATTGCTGTTGAGGCGAATACTGGTAAAATTCTCTATGAGAAAGATGCAACTCAGCCAGTCGAAATCGCTTCAATCACAAAATTGATTACTGTTTATCTTGTCTATGAAGCCTTGGAAAACGGTAGTATTACACTATCAACTCCGGTAGATATCTCTGATTATCCATACAAATTAACTACAAATTCTGAAGCGAGTAACGTTCCTATGGAGGCTCGTAATTATACCGTCGAACAACTACTTGAAGCAACATTAGTATCTAGTGCTAACAGTGCAGCTATTGCCTTAGCAGAGAAAATTGCTGGCTCAGAAAAAGACTTCGTCGATATGATGCGGGCAAAGCTCTTAGAATGGGGAATTCAGGATGCCACTGTTGTCAATACGACTGGTCTTAATAATGAGACTCTAGGGGATAATATTTACCCAGGATCTAAAAAAGATGAGGAAAATAAGCTCAGTGCTTATGATGTCGCTATCGTTGCTCGCAACCTCATCAAAAAATACCCACAAGTTTTAGAAATCACGAAAAAACCTTCTTCTACTTTTGCTGGAATGACAATCACTTCTACCAACTACATGTTAGAGGGTATGCCTGCTTATCGCGGTGGTTTTGATGGCCTTAAGACAGGAACAACAGACAAAGCTGGAGAATCTTTTGTTGGTACTACTGTCGAAAAAGGGATGAGGGTTATCACAGTTGTTTTGAATGCAGACCATCAGGACAATAATCCTTACGCTCGCTTCACAGCTACATCCTCACTAATGGATTATATTTCTTCTACATTCACGCTTCGCAAAATCGTTCAAAAAGGCGATGCCTACCAAGATAGCAAAGCACCTGTACAAGATGGAAAAGAAGATACGGTCACTGCCGTTGCCAAAGATGATATCTCTCTAATTGAACGTGTTGGAAGTCAATCTTCCCAATCTGTTCAATTCACTCCTGATTCTAAAGCAATCCCAGCACCACTTGAAGCCGGAACAGTGGTTGGACATTTGACTTATGAAGACAAGGACTTGATTGGTCAAGGTTACATTACCACAGAACGCCCTAGTTTCGAAATGGTAGCAGAAAAGAAAGTTGAAAAAGCTTTCTTCTTAAAAGTTTGGTGGAATCAGTTTATCCGATTTATCAACGAAAAATTATAAAAAAAAATCGCGATTTAAACCGCGATTTTTTGTTACAAGTTCATCTTCAAAATCCTTGATTATGGGTAAATATAAAAACAAATTTTACCCAACTGATCCTTCCATCTCATAGCTAATCAAGCGGTTCAGCTCAACTGCATATTCCATTGGAAGTTCTTTTGTGAAGGGTTCTACAAATCCCATAACAATCATCTCTGTTGCCTCAGATTCTGACAAGCCACGGCTCATGAGGTAATAGAGTTGTTCTTCTGAAATCTTAGAAACCTTAGCTTCGTGTTCCAAAGCGACTTGTGAGTTGTGAATTTCATTAAACGGAATAGTATCTGATGCTGATAAGTCATCCATGATAATGGTATCACACTCGATGTGAGAGACAGATTTCTTAGAGTTTTTATTAAAGGTTACTTGTCCACGATAGTCAACCTTTCCTCCACCTTTAGCGATGGATTTAGACACAATAGACGAGCTGGTATGTGGAGCGTTGTGGATCATCTTAGCTCCAGTATCCTGGTGTTGCCCTGCATTGGCAAAAGCGATAGAGAGCATGGTACCACGCGCCCCTTCTCCATCTAGGTAAACAGATGGGTATTTCATGGTTGTTTTGGCACCCAAGTTACCATCAATCCACTCAACAGTGGCATCCTTTTGAGCCTTCGCACGTTTTGTAACCAAGTTATAGACGTTATCAGACCAGTTTTGGATGGTTGTATAACGCATATAAGCACCATCTAAGGCAAAGATTTCTACGATGGCAGCATGCAAGCTGTTACTTGAATAAGTTGGAGCTGTACATCCTTCTACATAATGAACACTTGCTCCCTCATCAACGATAATCAAGGTACGTTCAAACTGACCAGTATTTTCGTTATTGATACGGAAGTAAGTTTGAAGTGGGATATCTACCTTGATCCCTTTTGGTACGTAGATAAAGGTTCCACCAGACCATACTGCTGAGTTAAGGGCAGCCAATTTGTTATCTGTTGGCGGTACCAACTTAGCAAAGTATTGTTTAAACAAGTCTGGGTATTCCTTGAGGGCAGAATCTGTATCTGTAAAGATAATCCCCAATTTTTGGAACTCTTCCTTCATGTTGTGGTAAACCACTTCTGACTCGTACTGGGCAGAGGCACCAGCTAGATAAGCACGCTCAGCTTCAGGAATCCCGATACGCTCAAAGGTTTCTTTAATCTTTTCAGGAACGTCATCCCAAGAACGAGCTGGTTTATCAGATGGTTTTTGATAATAAATCAGGTCATTAAAATCAATCTCTGACAAGTCTGCTCCCCAAGTTTGCATGGGCATTTTTTTGAAGGTTTCATAAGACTTCAAACGGAATTCTAGCATCCACTCAGGTTCTCCCTTAGCAGCTGATAGCTCACGAATGACATCTTCATTCAGTCCTTTTCCTGTCGATAGAACAGGCTCTACATCATCATGGAAACCAAATTTATATTCACCAAGGTCAATTGGTTTTGGTTCTACTCTTTCTTCAGCCATAATATCCTTTCTTTCATTCTTCATTTCTACTGATTCATAAGACAAAAGAAATTTGTCTTACTGATTGTCTTGATTTTCAATTGTTTTCTTCAGAGCGTTCCAAGCTAGGGTTGCACACTTGATTCGTTGAGGGAATTTTGCAACGCCTGATAAGAAGGCTGCGTCTCCAAGTTGGTCTTGACGCTCATCTTTTTGCCCTTGAACCATTTCAGAAAAAATGGTCGCAAGTTCTAAGATTTCTTGTTTGGTCTTGCCTAAAACGGCATCTGTCATCATACTAGCAGAGGCAGTTGAGATGGTACAGCCTGAGTTTAGAAAAGCGATATCCTCTAAGCGGCCATCTGCATCAAACTTGACAGAGAGATTGATAACATCTCCACAGGTCGGATTGTTGAGACTGATTTGTTCAGCATCTTCCAACTTTCCTTGATGATGTGGATTTTTCGAATGGTCCGCTACCACTGCCATATAAAGGCTATCTAGTTTAGAAAGTGCCATTGAAAAACTCCTTTGTCTTTTGTAAGGCATCGACTAGCTTGTCGCAATCTGCCTTTGTATTATAGATATAAAAACTTGCACGAGCTGTTGCTGGAACATCCAAATACTGGAGCAAAGGTTGCGCACAATGGTGACCTGCTCGAACAGCCACTCCTTCATAATCCAAAGCAGTCGCAAGGTCGTGCGGATGAAGGTCGCCTAGGTTAAAGGCAATAACACCTGAACGTTGAGCCAAGTCCTGTGAACCATAAATGGTCAGTCCTTCAATCGCCTGCAGTTTTGGATAGACGTATGCGATCAATTCTTGTTCATGGGCTTCAATGGCATCCATACCAATGTTTTCAAGATAATCCACAGCTGCTGCCAGTCCAATTGCACCTGCCATATTGGGAGTTCCTGCCTCGAATTTCCAAGGTAATTCCTTCCAACTAGCAGATTGTTCATAAACGAAATCAATCATTTCGCCGCCAAATTCTACTGGTGACATTTGTTCCAGATACTTTTCTTTACCGTAAAGAACACCGATACCAGTTGGACCCGCCATCTTGTGACCTGAAAAGGCAAAGAAGTCCACATCCAAATCCTGTACATCAATCTTCATATGGGGTGTAGACTGAGCACCATCCACCACCATGACGGCTCCCACTTGGTGCGCCAATTGAGTGATTTCTTTTATTGGATTGACCACACCCAGGACATTTGAGGCGTGAGCAAGGGAGACAAACTTAACTTTATCAGTCAATTTAGCTCGCAAATCATCCATATCCAGAGCTCCATTCTTAAGATAGACATAGACAAGCTCTGCCCCAGTCTTGCGGCAGGCTTCCTGCCAAGGAATGATGTTGGAATGGTGTTCCATGACAGAAATCAAAACCTGGTCTCCCTCAGTCAAGACTTCCTCAGCATAACGCGCTACCCAGTTAAGACTGGTTGTCGTTCCTCTAGTAAAGAGAACTTCCTTTGTAGACCCTGCATTGATAAACTTACGAATGTTTTCACGAGCCGCCTCATAAGAAGCTGTCGCTCTTTCTGCCAAGGTGTGAACGCCACGATGAACATTGGCATTGTCCTTCTCATAGTAGCGGTTAATCGTTTCCAGAACTGCTAGTGGTTTTTGTGTCGTCGCAGCATTGTCCAAATAAACCAATGGTTCATCATTAACAATCTGGTCTAAAATTGGAAAATCCTTGCGAATCGCTTCTACATCTAACATAGGCTACCCCTTAGCGTTTTGACAATTTTTCTTCTATAGTTGCAATCATTTCATCACGAACTTCCTTGACTGGAATCTCAACGATAACGGAGCCAAGGAAACCACGGACAACCAAACGTTCTGCAGTTACCTTATCTAAACCACGGCTCATGAGGTAGTACATGTCTTCTGGATCTACCTGACCGATAGAAGCCGCGTGTCCTGCAGTTACGTCATTTTCATCAATCAAAAGGATTGGGTTGGCATCTGAACGCGCTTGGTCTGAAAGCATAAGAACACGACTTTCTTGTTGGGCATCTGCTCCCTTGGCACCCTTGATGATGTGGCCAATACCATTGAAGGTCAAAGTTGCTTTTTCAAGGATAACCCCATGTTGGAGGATATTTCCGATGGAGTTACAACCATAGTTAGTTACTCGGGTATCAATCCCTTGTACCTGACGGCCACTTGAAAGAGCTACGACTTTAAGATCCGCATGGCTACCGTTACCAATCAAGTCACTATCAAAGTCTGCAACGACGTTTCCTTCGTTCATGACACCAATTGCCCAGTCAATACTTGCATCATTGCCCAACTTACCACGACGGCTAATGTAAGCAGTGACGTTTTCACCTAGACGGTCGATCGCAGCAAACTTGACTTGAGCACCTGAACGAGCAATGACTTCTACTGTGATATTAGCAGTTGCTTTGGCACTTCCTTCACCACGAGATTCCAAACGTTCCAAATAGCTAATCTTACTGTTCTTACCAGCGATAATCATAATATGCTTGTTAAACGGTACATCACTATCACTATCTTGGTAGAAAATACCTTCGATTGGCTCTTTAATTTCAACATTATCAGGAATATAGAGAACAGCACCACTATTGAAATAAGCTGTATGGTAGGCTGCCAACTTATCATCGTCATATTTAACAGATGACATGAAGAATTCCTCAATCAGCTCTGGAATTTCTTCTAAAGCTGAGTGAAAGTCTGTAAAGACAACACTCTGTTCAGCCAACTCAACTGGAGTTTGCTCAAAAACAGTTTGAGTTCCTACTTGCACCAACTTCAAGTGATTATCTAGTGCAGTGAAATCTGGAACATTTGCTGATGGCTCACTTTCTGTAATCGTTCCATCCCCCAGATTCCAACGGTGGAATTTGACACGCTCAATAACTGGTAATTCTAAACTCTCAATCTTATCAAAAGCTTTTTGACGGAGGTCAGCCAACCAGCTTGGTTCAGCGTGCATTTCTGAAAAAAGTTTAATATTTTCTTTAGTCATTTACTTCTCCTAAAAGATACGAGGGAATTACAATTCTTCCTTGTAGTCGTAGCCAAGTTCTTCAGCTAGTTTTGCGTATCCTTCACGTTCCAAACGCGCAGCCAATTCTGGACCACCAGAAAGGACAACGCGACCTTCCATCATGACGTGTACCACATCAGGTGTGATGTAGTTCAAAAGACGTTGGTAGTGAGTGATAATCATAGCACCAAAGCCTTCACCACGCATAGCATTAACACCTTTAGAAACAACTTTAAGGGCATCAATATCAAGACCAGAATCAATCTCATCCAAAAGGGCAAATGTTGGCTCCAACATCAAAAGTTGAAGAATTTCATTACGTTTTTTCTCACCACCAGAGAAGCCTTCGTTGAGGTAACGCTCAGCCATTTCTTCTTTCATGTTGAGCAATTCCATCTTCTCATCCAATTTAGTGATAAACTCACGAACTGAAATTTTTTCATCATCTTCTTTCCCAGCATTCATGGCTGCACGAAGAAACTCAGCGTTAGTAATACCAGGAATTTCTGATGGGTATTGCATAGCAAGGAAAAGTCCCATACGCGCACGCTCGTCCACTTCCAACTCAAGGATGTTTACGCCATCAAACAAGACTTCACCTTTGGTAACTTCATAGTTTGGATTTCCCATGATAGCGGCAGAAAGAGTCGATTTACCAGTACCATTTGGTCCCATGATAGCGGCGATTTCTCCTGTTTTCAGGGTCAGGTTAACCCCTTTTAAAATTTCTTTTCCTTCAATCTCAACGTGAAGATCTTTGATCTCTAATACTGACATGATAATTCCTTTCTTTTTCAAGGCCTTTACAGTGCTTACTGGAAACATACTTGATTTCCCTAGAAAATACGGTAAAAGGTCAATAAATATACTTTTATAGTATAACAAAAAAAAGCCTAAAAGGCTTTGATTTTGTCTAGAAGCTGAGGACTAGTCTTTTCCTTTTAAATGCTGGTCAATGACATCTACAATCTTGCCCATCAAGTAACTTACTCGGAAATTTCTAAAGAGCAAAATGGCCCAAAAGGCTGCCATAATATAGCGACCAGTCATCCAGGCTTCATTGAAAAAATAGGTCTCAGCAGCTGTAAACAGCGCGATGATAATAAATTGTTGTCTATTCATAAACTTATTGTATCATGAAATCTTTCTTTAGTCTTCCTCTACCTTCACTTTATCAGCCAAAAATTCAAAACCTTCTGGAATCAGGCTTTCTTCTGCTTCTTTTTCAGATTGAGAAGATTTAGCTTTGGCTGAAAAGGCTGCACGAACTTCTTTCCATTCTTCCATGGAAATAGCTAAAATCTCGGGTGAAAAACCTGCTGCCTGACTGAGGATGTTACCAAACATGGTGTTGAGATTGTCCCGTTTCATGGTTTGACCAGCATTGAAGTTAGACTCAAAAGCAAGAATAGCATGGTGTTCATTGGCCGCAACCGGTTGAGAACCAATTAGCAGAGCCTTATCAGGGCCTCCTAGACTTTCAATTACCTCTCCCCAGGCATTCTGCAAGCGAATCAGATTTTGGCGTGCTAAATCAGGATTTTCAACGGCCTCTTGTAGGATAGATTGAACTTTATTGCGATCCACACGATAGACGGTCTTGCTCGCTGCTGGACGGGTAGGTACTGGACTAGTTGGTTTTGGTACAGTGCCCACATTTGCGAGTTCATGTTTGAGACGGGCAACTTCCTGTCTCAATGCAGAAATTTCATGTTCAACTGCCCCAGAAAGAGCTGGTTCAGGCTTAATCTCTGCCAATCGAATAGTCATCATCTCAGCATAAATCTTGGGCTGCAAACTAGACTTAATATCTGCTAAACTGACTGTCGCCAAGCGAATCATTTCAAACAGATTTTCCTGAGGAAGTGCCAAATTTTCTACAAAGACTGGACTATGATGAGTGTTTTCTCCCCCTGTTTGAACAATTAACAAATCTCTTAAATAGTGTAAAAGGTCGGTCACAAAACGAGTCATGCTCTTACCATTGTCAAAGAGAAGATTTAAGCATGCTAGGGCCTTGGGAACATCCTGTTGAGACAAGGCGGCCACATAATCATCCAAGGCTGATAGACTAATAGTACCAGTAATTTCTTCAGAGATGGCAGTCGTCAGTTCGTTTCCCTGTGTCAAACTCAGGGCTTGATCCAAAATAGACAAGGCATCTCGCATTCCACCTTCAGCCCGTCTGGCAATGATTTCCACAGCCTCTGGTTCAGAACTGATATTTTCTTTTTCTAAAATATAGTGGATATGTTCCTTAATATCCTGTGTCTTAATCGATTTAAACTCAAAACGTTGCACACGAGATAGAATCGTAGCAGGAATCTTGTGCAATTCAGTAGTAGCCAAAATAAAGACCACATTCTGTGTTGGCTCTTCCAACGTCTTTAGGAGGGCATTAAAAGCCCCTGTAGACAGCATGTGAACCTCATCTATGATATAAACCTTATAACGAGCAAGGCTAGGCGCATAGGTAGATTTATCACGAATTTCACGAATTTCATCAACCCCATTATTAGAGGCTGCATCCATTTCGATGACATCTTCTAAACTACCATCCGTCACCGCTTGGCAAATATAGCAGTTATTACAAGGTTCACCACCCACTTGATTGGGACAGTTCATAGCTTTGGCAAAGATCTTAGCCACACTAGTTTTTCCCGTTCCACGTGGACCAGAGAAAAGATAGGCATGACTTATTTTCTCTTGCTCTACTGCTTGTTTAAGAGTCTTAGCCACAACTTCTTGACCAACCAACTGGGAGAAGTTTTGACTTCTATATTTTCGATAAAGTGCTTGATACATTAGGCTTTCTCCCCAAACATTGTAAAGTCCCATTCTGTCTTTTCAAGCAAAATAGCGACAAATTGTTCCAAATAATCTCGATCCATAGCATCATAATCATCAAGCTCTGAAGAATCCAGATCCAGAACTCCAAGTAATTGACCATTCTTTATCATCGGCACAACAATTTCACTTTTAGCTCGACTATCACAAGAAATATAGTTGGGATAAATTGTTACATCACCAACCAGAACAGTTTCCTGAAAATGAGCTGCCTCCCCACAAACACCTTTTCCCAGTGCAATACGGATGCAGGAAACACCTCCTTGGAAAGGACCTAGAACCAATTCCTTTCCATCGAACAGATAAAAGCCTGCAAATACGGTATTAGGTAAGCGTGATTTTAGAAGAGCACTGGCGTTGGAAAGATTAGCCAAAACATTGGTTTCACCATCCAATAAAAAAGAGAGCTCTTCATTTAACATTTGATAACGTGATTGTTTTTCTGATTCTAACATAGGACTATTATATCAAAAAAGGCTTACAGACAAAAGAAAAATCCCTTGTTTAGTAAACAAAGGATTTTGTGAATTTTCAATTTGATTAAAGTTCGATATCACCGAACAAGTCAGCCATTGAGAATCCTGTTTGTGTTTCTGGAAGTTCGAAATCACGTTTTTCTTGACGCTTTGGACGACGTGGACGAGCAGCACGTTTTTCTTCTTTTTGTCCTTCTTCTTGAGCTGGACGCTCTTCAAGAGCTTTGATAGAAAGTGATACGCGCTCTGCATCTGCGTTAACTTCAAGAACTTTAACTTTAACTTCTTGACCTACTTTAAGAGCTTCTTTTGGATTTTCAATACGTTTGTGTGAAATTTGTGATACGTGAACAAGTCCATCGATACCTGGCAATACTTCAACAAATGCACCGAAGTCAGTCAAACGTTTAACTGTTCCTTCTACTACATCACCTTTAGCCAATTTTTGCTCAACGCCATCCCATGGTCCAGGTGTTGTTGCTTTAAGTGAAAGTGAGACACGTCCTTCTTCTTCGTTAAGATCAAGGATTTTAACTTCAATTTCTTCACCAACAGTTACAACTGATTTTGGTGATACGTTACGTTCGTGTGACAATTCAGTCAAGTGAACCAATCCGTCAACACCACCAAGGTCGATGAAAGCACCAAAACTTGTGATACGTGCAACTTTACCAGTTACTACATCACCAACAGCCAATTTACCAAATACTTCAGCGCGAGCTGCTGCTGTAGCTGCTTCAACAACTTCACGACGTGAAAGGATGAAGCGGTTTTCTTTAGCGTCAACTTCTTTGATTTTAGCATCAAATTCTTGACCTACAAAACGCTCAGTGTTACGTACGAAACGAGTATCCAACATTGAAGCTGGGATAAATCCACGAACACCTTCAAATTCTACTGAAAGTCCACCTTTAACGGCACGAGTTCCTTTAACAGTAACAACTTCTTCTTCGCGACCAACAAGTTTGTCCCATGCTTTGCGAGCTTCAAGGCGTTTTTTAGATACAAGGTATGTAACTGTATCAGTATCTTTACCAACTACTTGACGAAGTACAAGAACATCCAATACTTCTCCTACTTTAACAAAGTCATTGATATCTGCATCGCGATCGTTTGTCAATTCGCGAAGAGTCAAGACACCTTCAACACCAGTTCCAGAGATTGCAACGTTAGCTTGAGTCGCATCAACTGTCAATACTTCAGCACTAACAACATCACCAGTCTCAACTTGGCTAACGCTATTTAGCAAATCTTCAAATTCGTTCATCTAAAAAATCCTCCAACAATCAAGTTTTTCTTAAACTTGACATACTTATAATTTTTTTCCTAAGCACCCGCAAGGACATGTTCATATCGTTCACGTCTTTCAATTATAAAAATAAAATACCCTAAGATATTTTGCTTTTTATCTTGATTATTACCTAAGAACTGGGGTAGCTGGATTCGAACCAACGCATGAGGGAGTCAAAGTCCCTTGCCTTACCGCTTGGCTATACCCCATTGACGAAATGGAGAGAGAGGGATTCGAACCCCCGAACCCGAAGGAGCGGATTTACAGTCCGCCGCGTTTAGCCTCTTCGCTATCTCTCCTACAATCAACATGGACTATTATATCATGAAAATTTCAAAAAAACAAGACTTATTTTGCTAAATTATAATTTTCAATCAAAATTTCCACAGCTTTTTCCAATTTTTTATAAAAACTATCGACATTCCCATTCTTTATGATGGCAAATTGTCCGTCTAATTCGGCAATTTCTCCGATAACTTTTTTACCGATAGTCAATGTATAACCTTCAAAACTGTCTTTACCAACATTAACTTTAGCATCTGCTACTTGAATTTCAATTTTTTTATCTTTCTTGCTCATTTCATACCTCTCTTCACTTTTTCTATTTTACAAGAAAATCCTAAAACTAGCAAGAAAAAACTCTATACCAGGCTTGTCTGATATAAAGGCTAATTTCTCAAAGTAACTTCCACTTGCCCAACCAAAGTGGAAATTAGTCTAAAACGGATTTTTATGGTGGAATTAAGTGTGAGACGTTTGAGTTAGAAATGAGGTCTACTATGACAAAACATAAACACCTTACCCTTTCAGACCGTAATGATATCCAATTAGGCTTAGAGCGCGGTGAAACCTTCAAAGCTATCGGACAATCCATTCTAAAAGACCCAACTACTGTTTCCAAAGAAGTCAAACGAAACAGACAAGTCCGAGAGTCTACATGCGATAACCTTCCTTGCCCTTTACTCGATAAGGCTCCCTTTGTCTGTAATGGATGCCCTAAAAGAAGACAAAATTGTGGATTTAAAAAAATCTTCTACCTTGCTAAACAAGCTCAAAAACAGTACGAACAAACTCTTGTCGAAGCTCGTGAAGGAACTCCCCTTAATTCCAAGGCCTTCTGGGACATGGACAAAGTCATTTCTGATGGTGTTAAAAAGGGACAACACATCTATCATATCCTCAAAACTCATAACCTTGATGTCAGTTCCTCAACCGTCTATCGACACATCCGAAAAGGATACCTATCTATCGCTCATATTGACCTAGCCAGAGCCGTTAAATTCAAAGAAAGACGGAAAAGGAAACTACCTTCCATCCCTAAAGAAGCTAAAAAAGGCCGTTCCTATGAGGATTTCCAAAACTATTTAGTCCTTAATCAACTAGACTCTTGGCTGGAAATGGACACAGTTCTGGGGAGGATGGGAGGTAAAGTCCTACTTACCTTCAACCTGTCTTTCTGTAACTTTATCTTCGCTAGGCTTCTGGATAATAAAACTGCCCTTGAGGTTACCAAACACCTCTATACCATCAAGAACACTCTTCATGAAGCTGATAAAGATTTCTTCCAACTCTTTCCTGTCATTCTTACCGATAATGGTGGAGAGTTTGCCAGGGTTGATGATATCGAAATGGATGTGCGAGGAGAGAGTAAACTCTTCTTTTGTGACCCTAATCGCTCTGACCAGAAAGGGAGAATTGAGAAAAACCACACACTGATTCGAGACATTCTACCTAAGGGAACTGCTTTTGACAACTTAACTCAAGAGGACATCAATCTCGTCTGCTCTCATGTCAACAGTGTCAAACGTGCTGCTTTGAATGGAAAGTCAGCCTATGAGCTCTTTGCCTTTACCTATGGAGAAGAGATTCCTAAGCTTCTAGGTATTTCTAAAATACCTGCAGAAGACGTCTGTCAGTCTTC